>CAZCRJ010000148.1:0-6761 GCA_964501015.1 uncultured Roseivirgaceae bacterium
CGTGTAACCTTAACAGGGATTATTCCTATTGCCCTTACCACCCTCTTCCTTAGGAATACCATGCTGCAGCAAAACCTGAAAAGCGCCCTGCAGGCCAATAAGGAACTTCAGAAAATTCAAACCCTTCGGAAAGAGCCCGTTAAAAGCACGAATTCGATCACTCTCTATTCCGACACAAGCGAAACACTTACACTGAACCTTCCGGACCTTCTCTATGTACAGGCTGATGATAATTACTCCACCATTGTCTGGAAAAATGGTGACGGTATTCAAAAAAAATTACTGCGCGCCAACCTGAAAAGCATTGAACGCCAGATTGATAATTCGTTTACCCTGCGGTGCCACCGGTCCTACCTGGTTAACATCAACGCCATCAGCAATGTATCGGGTAATGCCAACGGGTATAAATTAAAAATTCTGGATACGGATTATTTCATACCGGTTTCAAGGCAGAAGGGAAAAGAAGTCATTGATAAAATCAGCCAGTGGCGAAATGTACTGGAGCTTTCATGAGATAGTCCTCAGCAGAAACTCGCCCCGAACCCTCCCATTCACCCCACTATTTGTTCATTCACCACAGAATGATTCAGTTCGCTACATAATCAGTTCAACTCACCCCTTAGCCTGATACCCCAGGGTAACCTTTGGTACCTTGTACGTGTATCACACAATAAAAAACATCCGCTATGAAAACGATTTATGTACTTTCTTTCCTGTTGCTGGTTGGACTCGCACCAGAAGTAAATGCTCAAACTGCCTCTCCCGCAAAGGAGTTTACGCTTACACTCAGTGAAAACGAATTAACGGTTAAACCCGGCACTACATCAGAGTTTTTAGTTACGATAATGCGCTCCAAGTCGTTCACCCGTTCATCGGCAAAACTGGGATTTTCCTCCGTATTGCCTGAAGGGATTTCCATTACCTTTCAGCCGGCTGAAGGTATGTTCGAAACCAGTACCGCTTCTGTGGTTATAGCTGAAAATGCAAAACCCGGCAAATACCAGATCATCGTAAATGCCAAACTTAATAACACGGTTAAAGGATCAATTTTAAAAGTAGTTGTAGCCGATAAAAAAGCCAACGAAGTTGTCTTTAACTGATAACTGTTTGGATGATCCAAGAACGAAATGGTTACATCAGGGATGTTCGGAGAACATCTGCCAATGCTGACTGAATTAACGCCATCTGTGGTGTATTGACATATTTCTGATTGATTTCCAGTTCAATTCCCAGGTATTCATTGCCTGGGAATTTTTTTTTCAACCCTGTCGTAAGGCCATCATCTGTTCCTTTATACGGCTCATTAAACACTATGGAAAGGGATGGCAACGCACGTGTAAGGGCCTCTTTCCATACTGCACACACTTTTACCTCTTCTTCCCGGATAGGATCAAAAAGCAACCCGATATCTACTGTTCGGATAACATCATTAAACACGGGTGTAAACGAGTGAACTGAGAGATGAAGGATTGGTTTAGGTAGGGAAAGAAGTTGATTTTCAACTTCCAGCCGGTAGGGAAGATAGTATTCTTCCAAAATTTGTTGTTTTTCCGGAGCACTTAACCCTTGAGAATATTCAGAGAATAATTCCTCACTATCGGGTGATCGGTTCATTTCTACAAGTAACCGTGTTGTGGTCATACTTACCAATGGCACATCGAGTTGCTTCGCCATGTAGGTAGCAACATCCAACGCACCCGGATCCCAGCCGCGGTGGGAATTCAACACATCCTCCTTACCATTAAAAAGATCATTGTATTTTTCGGGTACTGAATTTCCGCCATGCTCACAACTGATGATAATGCTTCGCTTCATTCGCTTATGGAATAAAAATCCGGTTGTGCGACAGGCAGTCTGATAACCTGCGGTATACCGTCACGATGGACTCATGCGAATGATCATCATTAAGGGCTTTAAGAATTCTTGTGGAGAGCGTTCCTTCCTTCAGTATTATATCTAGCTCAGGCTTCCAGTGTTCCAGTGTTGAATTCCCACGTTCAATCAGCCGCATCAAAATATGCTTCCATAGATCGGCTGCTGAAACCTGCTCACCCGCTGCCCCGAAAATTGCAAGGTAATCGGCATCACGAACGATCGCCTTTTCACCTTTCTCCACCATTAGGTCTAACAATTGCACTAACCCGTCTGTTTTGCATTTCATCTGCGCCTCATGGCTGATGAATTTTTCGGCTACCAATGCCTTGATGGTTTCAATGACCAGCACCAGTATGCATACATCTGCCGAAGGGCATTCCTGCACATCCATCAGCCTGATTTCAATAGAGCCTCTATCGAAGCGGGGAATGGCTCCGCGCGAGTTCACCCAGATGGGATTAAGAATATTTTCCGGATCGAAAGGAGCAATATCATTTTTTATCTTTTCATAAATGGTATTGAGGTAATTACGTTTGGAGAACACTGCTTCCGGAATTACCCTTCCTGTTATGGATGGAATTTTCGACTGGTTTGTTTTATAATACTTTAAGCGAGTGTCCAGTGATCCGGTAAAGTGCCCATCCAGAATGGGTGAACTTGCGCACAAGGCAGGCAGAATAGGCAATACCAGGCGAACGGCAGCGTGCAGTTTGGCAAATTCTTCATCGTCATAAAACGGAAGATTCAGATGTGTGCTTTGAACATTTGACCAGCCATGGCCACGGCAATCAAAAATTGAATTGTACACTGCATATACTTCGTTGCTTTCATGCGGCCAGAGCACTGATTCCGTAAGCGGATTCATAAACGGATGCGCACCGGTTGGCATAACCATGGCATTCCATTGATTTAATATGGTGTTGATGCGCGTTACATTATCTGCGAAAGCACTTTGAAGTACACTTAAATTACTTTCCGGTCGGGTCGACTTTAATTCCAACACATGCGACACCAGTTCATTTGACCAGGTGACGATGCCGTTTTCAAAATCACTGCCGTAGTCGCCCAGTTCGTGCTTAAGCAGTTCATCGGCAATGGGCTTGATGGCCAGCGTTGACTTGTCTACAATCATGTATTCAAGTTCAATGCCATAGCCCTGAAAGAGGTGAATGCGGGAGGGTTGCTGCATATTAGCGGTCGGCTTTGATTTTGGTTAAAAACACTTCCATAACTGAAGCATATAATTTATCCTTCAGAATTTTATCTTCAATGCCCGCATCAATATTCGGGTTGTCATTGATTTCGATAACATAAAATTTTCCATCAACTTCTTTCATATCCACTCCATACAAACTGGTTCCAATGAGCGCGGTGGCTTTCAGTGCTGTGCGGATTAACCCGGAAGGCGCCTGGTCAACGGCAATTGTTTCGTAGGTACCTTCATGTGAACTATCCTTTGCATCCCAGTTTACAATTTGCCAATGATGGGAAGCCATAAAATATTTACAGACAAATAGTGGTTTGCCATCCAAGATCCCAACGCGCCAATCGAACGGAGTGGGGAGGTATTCCTGAGCAATTAATAAATCCGACTCCTTAAACATGGATGACATGGTCTGCTTGAACTCCTCTGGTGTGTTGATTTTGTGAACACCCTTGCTAAACGCTCCGTCAGGCTGTTTGAGTATGAACGGAAAGGAAAGTTTTTCCGGAAGCTTTTTATAATTCTCCTTACTGACTACAAATGATTTTGGTGTGTTGATTTTGTTAGCTTTCAGTAATTCATACAGGTATACTTTGTTGGTGCACTTCAGGATCGATTCAGGATCATCGATTACGGCAAGTCCTAGCGATTGGGCTTTCTTTGCAAACCGGAAGGTATGGTGATTGACAAACGTTGATTCGCGAATAAATAAGGCATCAAACTGTACCAGTGTATCGAGATCATTTTTCGTGATCAGCTCAACATAGAAACCGGCATTCTCTGCCGCCTTCATAAATCGCTGGATGGCCTTCTCATCGGAAGGTGGGTTGGTCTCCTTAGGGTTGACCAGAATGGCCAGGTCATATTTCTTTTTATCCGGACGAGATTCACGCTTGCGCAACAGGTAGCGTTCAAGTCCTTTTTGCAGCAAGGCATGATCAGCCTCCGCTATTTCCCCAATACTCATGGGCTTAATGCTCTGAAGCACCCACTTGTTTCGCTTTCCGAAAAATGCTTTTAGAGATGGAGCCTGAATGTATTGAAATAGCTGGCGCGCTAATTTGTTGAGTTCTTCGGATTGCGTAAACCCAAAATAAATATTGAATTCCACACGATCACCCGTAAAGGATTTAAAGGATTGCTGAATCAGGTTGTCAAAATCATGAAAATCTTCCCGCAGTATGGAAGGAAACCGCAAATCCTGAATGGTAGAAACACCGGGCAATACTTTGTGATGCCGGGCTTCAGCCAGCAGCGAAACATAATATCCGTGGCTTTGGTATTGATACGATTTACACAGGTTCAACACCTTGAGACCGCGGGTTTGCTGATACACTTCATCCGAAATATACCGCGAGGGAGTAATTACCTCCACATCGTCAAAGCTGAACTTCCAACTATCCGGATCTTCAATAATAATTAGTTTAGGCATTCTTTTTCAACGGTTTTTTGTTCGGCTCAATAATTAACAAGTTAGCATCATACGTTACGATTCCCAGCATGATGCTATTGATCAATCGGGAGAAGGGTACGTGATATCCCGGGCCCTTTCCCAGCGGATTGGTGGACATCGGATCGGCCAGGTACGCCAGGTTCTTTTCTTCATCATACCCACGGATCACCACAAAATGCCCCACGGGTTCTCCTTTAATCGGATCATATACATTAAACTGGGGTATCTCGCGTGGGCTCCCGTATAAATAGGTAGCGCTTAATCCGGTTAATATAGGAATAGACTTCTTCAGATAACCCTTAATCAATGATTCATCCAACTCATGATATTTTACTTCACCTCCGGATTCCAGAAAATTAATATAGGCTTTCGAAGCTATCTGAAGCTTTCTTCGTTTATGCTTGAATTCCATTTGTTTCTTTAGGAACTCAATCATTTTTTTTGAGGAATACTTAAACCAGGAAGGATCAAACACATTGAGATTGTACGAATAGATATATGCTTTATATCCACGTTGCAAGGCATGGTTCCCTAACATGACTGCCAGTGTACCACCGGCTTTTAACTGCTTTACTTCACGTATTACCTCCGACAATGAAATATCATCGTCATAGTATTGATAAAGCGCCTGTAAACAGGTAGGCCCACAGGTTACGTCATCGGGCTGGCCTTCAATAGTGAACCCAAGATCCAATTCTTTGCGCATAGTAATCGGTTATAATAGTTTGGAAATGATCATGTCAATCACTGCAACCAAAATCAGTAAAATTATGATCCACTGTCGCCTTTCGTTTTCAGTAAATGCGTCAAATACACTTACACCAAAGTTGAAATAGTTTTGAAAAAGTGGCTTGACTTCCAGGAAATTTTTAATGCCTTTAATGTCCCACTGGTTCGATACCAGGTAAGCGTACAGTTTAACCGTCTGACTCATATCCAGAATATTCGGTAAACCATAAAGTTAAAGTAAAGCAGGCACAAAACAGCTTTACCATATTTTGAACATATTTGCGTGCAAATACATCCGACTATGAACAGACTAATCGCTTTCTTTCTTTTTATCCTTTTTAGTTCTACCGCATTTGGCTGGGGTGAGACTGGTCATCGGGCCACCGGGTACATTGCCAATAAATACCTTAACAAAAAGGCCAAAAAAGCAATGGAGCAGATTTTAGGGGGCCGGTCTATTGCTATGGCAAGCACCTGGATGGATGAAATCCGGTCAGACTCTACCTATAATTATACTGCCGACTGGCATTGGGTTACCATACCCGATGGCATGACCTATGAACAAACAGAAAAGAACCCGAACGGAGATATTATCATGACCATTGAGCGTCTGATTGCTGAACTGAAGACTAAAAAGTTGACAGCCAAACAAGAAGCCGAATACCTGAAAATGCTGATCCACCTGGTAGGCGATATTCACCAGCCCTTGCACGTTGGCCGCCCCGACCGTGGTGGCAATGACGTGAAAGTGAACTGGTTCCGCACGGAAAGTAATTTGCACCGGGTGTGGGATAGCGACATGATTGACGGCACAAAATTGAGCTATACAGAATTAGCCGAATCGCTGGGTCAACCTGCTGCCGCTCTGGTTCAAAGCTGGCAGAAGGCAAGCGTGCGCGACTGGGCGAATGAGAGTATTGGTTTACGCTCACAGGTTTATGATTATGGCAATGGAAGGCTGGGCTACCAGTACAGTTATAAATACTTTGGTATTGTACGCGAGCGCTTACTTCAGGCAGGGATTCGGCTGGCGGGCGTGTTGAATGAGATTTATGGATAATCCTCTACCTTTACCACGTCAAGTTATTGGCCCCGTAGTTCAATGGATAGAATAGAAGTTTCCTAAACTTTTGATACAGGTTCGATTCCTGTCGGGGCTACTATGTTCTACGCTTACGTCATTAAAAGTTTGAATTACCAATTCTTTTACAAAGGGCATTGCGAGAATTTAGACAAAAGGCTAATTCAACATAATTCAGGAATAACCCATTCCATTAAGAAATACATTCCCTTTCATGTAGTCTATTTTGAAACGTTTGATACACGAGAAGAAGCAATAAAAAGGGAAAAGTATTTCAAGTCAGCAGCAGGAAGAAGATTTTTGAAAACCAAGCTTAAGTTTAACGTGTAGTTCAATGCCCGCCCGGCTGACGCCAGTCGGACGGGGATAGAATAGAAGTTTCCTAAACTTTTGATACAGGTTCGATTCCTGTCGGGGCT
>CAZCRJ010000149.1:0-5489 GCA_964501015.1 uncultured Roseivirgaceae bacterium
CATCCATACTGCACTTTTGCCTTATAGTTTAATGTTCAATTCTAAAAGAACTGCTATTGTTAATTGGGCTTTCTTGAACATGAACCTCAAAAATAATTGCCCGTGTAGGTCCTTTCCTACACCAGCTGATAAACTGCATTAAAGAATCTTCCTCCCCTTCTGCTTCGATGTACACACTTCCATCTTCCTCATTCCGAACAAATCCGTTAACGCCTAATTGTATGGCCATTTCCTTTGCAGATGCACGAAAAAATACACCCTGTACACGTCCGCTAACTTTGATCGAGAAACGCTTCATTATAAACTTACATGATATAATCTGTACTTAAGAATACTGATTCGCGGTTGCGAATAATTTTACTGATGATTTGTTTATTACCCTCTGTCGATTTTGTGGCTACTAGTGTGCGGATTGAAAATACACGTAGCGCATCTGCCACTGAAAGTGTGCCCTCAGCAGAATCTTTTCTTCCATTAAAAGGAAACGTGTCAGGTCCACGCTGGCACTGGGTGTTTACATTGATCCTTCCAACCTGATTGGTAAACATGTCAATTAACATCGCAATGTTTTTACTTTTTGTTCCGAAAATACTGACCTGTTGACCAAAGTTGGAGTTTACCAGGTATTGAATTGGTTCCTCAACATGCTTAAACGAAACTATGGGAACAATCGGGCCAAACTGTTCCTCATGATATACCTTCATTTCCGAAGTTACAGGATATACTACTGCAGGATAAAAAAATGTACTGGAAATCTCACCTCCATGGTCATTTACTATTTGTGCACCATGCCGTTTTGCATCTTCTACCAGTCCACGTAAATAATCGGTTTTACCAGGTTCTGGAAGTGGCGTTAAGCTTACCCCACTTTCCCAGGGCATCCCCATTTTCAGTTTAGAAACTTCAGCTGTAAAGCGTTCAACAAATTCCGTAACAAGGTCTTCATGGACAAAAAGTATCTTCAGGGCGGTGCACCGTTGTCCGTTAAAGGAAAGTGAACCTGCAACGCATTCTGAAACAGCGTTCGTCAGATCAGCATCCGGAAGAATTATAGCAGGATTTTTTGCATCTAATCCAAGAATGGCTTTTAGCCGGTGAGGTTTTGGATGAAGGCGCTTCAAATCATTTGCACCCTTATTCGTTCCGATGAATGCGAATACATCTACCTTTCCAGTCTCCATTAACGCGCCAACGGTGTCTCTTCCTTTTCCATAGATAATGTTTATCACTCCGGGAGGAAAACTTTCTTGAAATGCTTTCATCAACGGCCGACTAAGGAGCACACCAAATTTGGCTGGTTTAAAGACAACCGTATTCCCCATGATCAGTGCAGGAATCAACGTACTGAAGGTTTCATTTAACGGGTAATTATAAGGTCCCATACATAGGGCAACACCAAGCGGCACCCGTCTGATCTGTGCCATAAAGCCTTGCTCCTCCACCAACTTCGAAGAATTACGGTCCAGTTCCTTAAGTGACCGGATGGTGTCTACAATATACTCGCATGTGCGATCAAATTCCTTTTCAGAATCCTTTAAGGGTTTTCCGATCTCCCACATTAAAAGTTTAACAACTTCATCGCGTTTTGCACGCATGTGTTCCAGAAACTTTTCAATGTGTGCTATTCTATCCGTTACTGATAATGTTGGCCAGTAGCCATGGCCCAGGTTATACGCCTCCACAGCAGCATCCAACGCCTGCAGTGCTTCCAAGGCTGTAAGTAAGGGAGTTTCTCCTATAATGCGTTGCTTGCAGTGGTCTTCTTCAACCACGCATACCGGACTGAGAACGGAATTCATCGCACCAGGCCAAATTTTTAGTTCACCATTAATCAGGTATTCACGTTGTTCAGTATAGGGTATGTTTACGTGCTCAGGTATTTCCGTTGATGCAGGAAATAGTTCTGCTAGAAAAGTACTCATAGTGTTAGCTTTTTAATTTAGGACGTCACAATACTCACACCGGATGAAGTTCCCAGCCGGTCAGCCCCGGCTTCAATCAGTTCCAGTGCCTGTTCTTTAGTTTTAATTCCACCGGAGGCCTTTATCCCAACTTCAGGAGGAAGTGTGCTTCGCATCAACCGGATGTGCTCCACTTTTGCTCCGGCAGGCGCAAATCCCGTTGACGTCTTAACATAATCAGCACCAGTATCCGAACATAGTTTACAGGCCTGGGTAATTTCATCATCTGTGAGGAGCGCTGTTTCAATTATGACTTTAATGATTTTGTGGTAATCATGGCAAAGCTTGCTGCACTTTGCCAGTTCAATTTTGGTCCAGGGTAAGCCGGTTTTAAAAGAAGACACATTCCACACCAGGTCGATTTCATTTGCTCCGTTATCGATGGCTCGTTTGATTTCATCCAGTTTGGTTTCCGTCATGTTATATCCTAATGGAAAGCCTGCCACCGTAACAAGCGCAATGGCTTCCGATCCGATTTCACGCTGTGCACGCTTAACCCAAAAAGGTGGTACACATACTCCGTAAAATTTATGGTGACACGCCTCTTCAACGAGCTTATCAATATCTCTTATTGTCAGGGTTGGAGAAAGGTTGGTGTGCTCAATATATGCCGAGAGATTCATAGGTGTAAGGTACATCTGCCCACTGACAATTAACAGCGATCAATGCCGAATACCACACTCTTTACAATATTTCAACTGCCCATTTGGTCGTCTCTTGGGTGGCTTTTTGTGGCCAAAATAACTTGGATCTGAATATTGAGGTTTTTGCAGTTCCTTTTCTGCTTTCCGGTTTGACTTGGCTACCTGATCCATTCGATCATAAAATTTATCGCGTGCGTTGTATGTAGTCTTGGTTGTTGGCTTTTGCTTTTTAGGCTGATACTCCTGCTTCGGTGCAAAAGGCTCAACTGAACTGGGCTGAGCTGCAGGTTGAGATTCCATCTTCTTCTTTGAAGATTGGGCAACTCCTGTAGTAACGGTTGCAACAAGTAATATGGTGATCAGCTGGTGTGACATAGAAACAAATATAGTAACTGATGAATAGCTGGAAAATTGTATGAAATTTCAACTTGTTGCTAAGCTTTATGATTCTCCGATTAAGGAATAACGTATAGCCGTTTATTTCTTTTTGCAATACTGGTCAACCTGAAACTTTGCTTTGTGATCACCGTACTCTGCTGCTTTTCGCCAATCGAAACACGCCCGCTCCTGATCTTTTATCCTATAATAAAAGTTGCCACGCTGCTTATAATATGAGGCGTTTCCTGGAGCTATTCGAATGGCTTCGTCCAAATCAGCGACACCTGCACCAAAATCATCAAGACCAGCTTTGCAATTAGCACGGTTATAATACGCTGCAGCATCGTTTGGATCAAGCATAATTACACGGCTATAATCTACCATAGCGTTTTCAAAATCTTTCTGTTCTTCTTTTATTAAGGCACGATTAAAGTAGGCTTTTGTATTTTTTGGATCCCGCTCAATAGCATTACTAAATTCAACCATTGCCGATTTAGTGTCGTCCATATTTAGGTATGCACGTGCTTTATCCAAAAATAATTGTGCAGTATTTTCACCTGCGCTGTGGGCTACTTCAAAGTCGCGAAGTGCTGCCCGGTTATCTCCTGTTTCCAGCAATGCACGTCCGCGCTTATAAAATATGTCAGCGTTAAGAGATCCTGCCTGGATAAGTTTATCGAAATACGCCAGGGATCCTTCATAGTTCCCTGTATTAAAAAACAACATCGCGAGAAAGGAATACAATTCTATTGAGGGAGTTTGTGTCAACTGTTCCACATTCTGTAAATCTTTGGTTGCTGCTTCGTACTGACTGATTTGAAAATATGCCAGGCCTCGGTTTTCAAGCGTCTCACTATCATTGGGGTTGAATTTAATAGCCATCGAATAATCACTGATGGCTTCTTTAAATTTATCTAACTCCATATACACATTACCTCTCGCCTTATAGGGTGCAGGATTTGATTTCGTTAGCGTTATGGCTTTAGAGAAATAACTGATAGCATCCTCATACTTTTTAAGGAAGTAATTCGCCTGCCCCGCATGAAAGGTGATTTCATACGAAGCGTTTCCTAAACTCAATGCTTTTTCAAGGTCACTTAAAGCGTTTCGAAAATTACCCAAGTAATAATGTGTATATCCTCTGAACTCATATAGTTCTGAAGTGTATTTCTTAAATTGATCTGCTGTATTAAAATCAGCAAGTGCCGCGGTATAATCACCCAAATGATAGGATGCTATTCCCCGCTTGATGTATACTTCCTTATTGGAGTATCCTTCCTGAATAAGATTCGAAAACCCAGCCAATGATTCCATATAATTTTTTTCCCGCAATTTCTTATACGCTACGGCATATTGCATATCAAGCCGTGTTTCACCTTGTTGGGAAAAACAAATTGCCTGTGAAAAAATAAAGCCAAGTAAGAGTATTTTACGCATAGACAGCCCGATCAGGGAGAACAAAAATATCAATTCAACTATAGCGATGTAATCGAAAGCAAACAATCTGCCGAAAATACAGATTATAAAATAGTATCAGCAGAATAGGATGCAATCCTATAAGAATTATGCCGGTATAGGAATAAAACCTGGCGTGGAATAGTAAGTGGGTAAATGAAAAGAGCTTTTTAGCGTAGTAACGTTTATCTGCTCAGGCTTGTAAAAACCGCTAATAGGATAAACGCGAGTGCGGAAAGTATTATCATAAACATCATGGCTTTTGCCCGATCGATAAATGCGGAAAGTGAAATGTCCTTTTTCATGGGAATACAAGGTTAGATGTCTTAAAGTATAGCTTTAAATAACCTTAATAATCCCGAAGTAACCCGGACAGCCTGCCCTGTTGAATTGAAATCGGACGAACGACCAAATAATCCGATGAACTACAGGTATCAATTACCCCAACATAAAAAAAACCGCCTGAAAAATGATTTATGGCGGTTTTAAAGGCTTAAAATACCAATTACAGGTGAATTACTTCACCATATGCAGCTGCGGCAGCCTCCATTACTGCTTCGCTCATAGTTGGATGCGGATGTACTGATTTAATAATTTCATGCCCTGTTGTTTCGAGTTTACGGGCCGTTACCACTTCGGCAATCATCTCCGTTACATTTGCCCCTATGAAATGTGCCCCTAACCATTCTCCATACTTAGCATCAAAGATTACTTTCACAAAACCATCGGGAGCACCGGCAGCCTTCGCCTTACCGGAAGCAGTGAATGGAAACTTCCCGACTTTTATCTCATAACCAGCCTTCTTTGCAGCCTCTTCAGTATATCCAACAGAGGCAATTTCAGGTGAACAATATGTACATCCCGGAATATTATTGTAATCGAGCGGCTCAGGGTTAAGGCCAGCAATTTTCTCCACACAGATAATCCCTTCTGCCGAAGCCACATGCGCAAGCGCCTGACCTTTAACAACATCACCTATTGCGTATACACCCACAATGTTGGTTTTATAAAAATCGTCAACAATGATTTTTCCTTTATCCGTCTTTACCCC
>CAZCRJ010000149.1:5589-6667 GCA_964501015.1 uncultured Roseivirgaceae bacterium
CGTGGAAGAAATTCAACAACGGTTACTTCTGTACCAATAGCATTATAGAAATACGCAAACTCAACACCAATAGCTCCTGAACCTACCACCAGCAATTTCTTAGGTAGCTTCTCCAATACCATGGCTTCGCGATACCCGATAATTTTCTTACCATCAATTTTCAGGTTTGGCAATTCACGTGACCGACCTCCGGTAGCAACTATGATATGCTTGGCCTCATAGTCTGTCTTCTTCCCATCGGCAGCAGTTACTTCTACCTTGCCCCCCTTTTTCAATTTACCAAAACCGGTTATCTGATCAATCTTATTCTTCTTCAATAAAAACTGAACGCCCTTACTCATGGCCCCAGCCACATCCCTGCTCCGTTTTACCATACCCGGAAAATCTGCAGTAGCCTCTTTAACATCGATGCCATAATCTTTAGCGTGTTTGATGTATTCAAAAACATTCGCACTTTTCAATAATGCTTTGGTTGGAATACAGCCCCAGTTAAGGCATACTCCTCCTAATTCTGCTTTTTCAACTACTCCTACTTTCATTCCAAGCTGGGAAGCACGAATGGCTGCAACATACCCCCCAGGGCCTGAACCAATAACAATAAGATCGTATTTTGACATGGTAAATCGTTTTAAAATGAGTGGCCAAAGATAAGACCATGCGTGGCTCTTTCAAACACAAATTCAAAAGATGACCAGCATAGGATACGTTAATTTTCCTTGAATTCATGAGGAATTGGCTATTTTTGGAACAAACCAATTACTATGAAATTACTCCACGGAAAAACAGCCCTTGTAACCGGGGCATCAAAGGGAATCGGACGATCCATTGCAGTAAAATTTGCTGAGCAGGGCGCCAATGTTGCCTTCACGTATTTATCCAGTGTTGAACAAGGACAAGCACTCGAAGCTGAACTTGCTTCACAGGGAATTAAAGCTAAGGGCTACCGGTCCGATGCGTCTGATTTTGCTCAGGCTGACAAATTAATTAACGATGTTGTGGCTGAATTTGGCACGCTGGATATTCTGGTTAACAATGCAGGTATCACAATGGATAATCTGCTACTTCGTCTGACAGAAGA
>CAZCRJ010000150.1:0-5116 GCA_964501015.1 uncultured Roseivirgaceae bacterium
AGCAGGAAAACTTCGATGATGGCCCCTGTATCTTTTGTAAAGTAAATTCTGGCCGGAATTACTTTGGTATCATTAAAATATAGGGTGGCATTGGAAGGTATGTACTCCGACAGCGACCTGAACTGGGTATGAAGAATTTTTCCTTTTTGATACACCAGTAATTTTGATTCATCCCGGTTTTCCAAGGGTGCATAGGCTATCCGATCTTCGGGAAGCGTATAAAGAAAGTCGTTTATTGGAAGTACATTCGGCATACCGGGCGTCAAAGATAAGCGCTAAGTGATTATTTTTTATTTTCGGACTTTATTTCATCCCGAATGCGTATCCAGGCAAGCTATAGTAAAAAGGTTTTTCATTTCAATTTCGATGCACGTACCTCGCGCGGGAAAATGAAGGATAAGACATCCTGGATAATTAAGGTGATGGATCAGGACAACTCTTCTGTTATTGGATTGGGTGAATGTGGTCCGCTCCCCGGGCTAAGTCCGGATGACCGGCCGGATTTTGAAGAGACCCTTTCTGAATGCCTTACGAAATTGCCAGAGGATAGCCTGTCACTCCATTCCTTGCGGGATATAGTACCTTCAGGTTTTCCTTCTATCCGCTTCGGATTGGAAACAGCTTTTCTGGATTTAGCCAATGGAGGAGAGCGAAAAATCTATGACAACTCCTTTATCACCGGCACCCCGATTCCAATTAACGGTCTGGTATGGATGGGTGATCTCGATTCCATGTTGCAGCAGGTATCTATTAAAGTAAGTGAAGGTTTTCGATGCCTGAAAATCAAAGTGGGTGGATTGAATTTTGAAAAGGAGTGTGATATACTACATTATATCCGCAGGAAATACTTTCGTGAAAACATAACCATTCGGCTCGATGCCAATGGTGCCTTTAAACCCGATGAAGCACTGTATAAATTAAATGAACTCTCCAGGTTTACGATTCACTCCATCGAACAGCCCATTAAGCCCGGGCTTCCGGAAATGGAAGAACTTTGTCGCATTTCACCAATTCCTGTAGCTCTTGATGAAGAATTGCTAGGTATGGAGTCTAGCAGTGAAAAGGAAAATCTCATGGACCGTATCAAGCCACAGTATATAATTCTAAAACCAACTCTTCATGGCGGCTTGCTATCCTGTGCGGAGTGGATCGGGATCGCAGAACAAAAAAACATTGGATGGTGGATTACGTCAGCACTGGAATCGAATATTGGTTTAAATGCCATTTGCCAGTTTGCTGCCAATTATGCAGTTACCCTTCCGCATGGTCTGGGTACAGGAAAAATCTATGAGAATAACATTCCTTCTCCGTTAGTAGTGAGCAAAGGTGAAATATGCTATACCGCAGGTCGGATATGGGAACTGGAAGAACATAATAGTGAAACTCATTGAGTATTACGGAAATATACACCATCAAACCTGCATGTTTTTTCATGCAACATACATAATCCAATTTCTTCTATTCGCACAGTTTGCTGCTTCGGAGAAAAAGTAAATTGTAACCGGCAATCCGCATGATTATAAAATCCGGTGTACTCATCATCCGAAAAATGCGCCATACCAATAATACCATCTGCACGGCCACTGCAAGCGTTTTGGTTGACAGAAAGAATAAAGGATACATCATTGCCTTCCGGATTGATGGTAAGGGAGGCGCTGAAACCTGTGGAATTGCTTTCGTGTTGGTATGACCCGTACAGTAACTGATAATCCCAATCTGATTGGTCTGGTAAAACAACTTCTGCGGGTTCAGTGTAGGTCTTTCCTTCACTACTATCCTCACGTGATGCACTAGTATTTTCCAATAGACTATCTGATTTCTTTGGTTGACAGCCGATCAGTAGAATAAAAAAGATAAAACGTAAATACTTCATGGTGTTTTAGTTTTGATTAAGCCAGGGCCGTATTCAACTTCACTAATTATTTCTTGCGTAAAAGATTAAATTTCTCAAAAACAATGGATAAGGTTTAGTTGAGTGAAGATGGTATTTGAACAGAACAAACTTCTGAATGAATTACAATAGACTGCAATTAAAAGTTGCGGGAAAGGCCATTAAAGTTTTATTGAATAAACGCTGCAAGGAGCCGATGAAAATGGTGTGTTCCTTTTTCATGTTTAACAGAATATCGTCCATGAGAATAAAAGCGGGAACGAATCCCTTTCTGAACACTTTCCACTATTTCTTCGTCTTCTAATTCCACACCATTCAGGCCAGAACCTGCTCCCTTATTGTACTTGGATTCATCCCACATAAATGTTAGAAAAGAGACGTTTGTTTTATCCAGCGCAATGGGTTTAACGATGTTTACCGATAGTCCCCAGGGATAAAAATTAAACATCATGTTGGGGAAAACCCAGAAATAATATCCCCCGATATTTTTGCCATAATCCGGTGAAGAGGGGGGTAAATCAAACACCAGTTCGCCTTCCTTAGCTATCCCTAATTGCAGACTGGAAAAGGGAAATACTTCTGTTGAATAGTTTCCGAAATCAATAACCTGATTTAATGTTGGATGAACGAAAGGTATGTGAAAGCCTTCTAGGTAATTCTCACAATACAATGCCCAATGTGCGTTTACGGTATATTCCTTTGATAATTCCGGACGGAAGGTAAACGTGTCCAGTGGCATCCAATTAATTCGCGAGCGCATTTCCTGGAAAAACGGATCAGCGCTGACGCCTTGTGTTAGGCAAGTGAACAATAGCGGTCCGAGTGAATACAGAGGAAGCCGGGTAAGGTTATCGGCAGGTGTTGGAAAATTTTCAACTTCCTTAAATTCAGGCATCGACAAAAAATCGCCATTTAACTGAAACCGCCTTCCATGATAGGGACATCGGATGTCGTGGAGCGTACAGGGTTTATCCAGCAATATAGCGCCCCGGTGTGTGCATACATTGGATAGGCAATTAAGCTGACCTTGTTGGTCACGGCTTAACAATAAGGGCTCCTCCAGGAAATTTTCAAGAAGGGTAACAGGCAGCACAGAACCAGGTTTGGAAAGTTCGCTTTCGTGGTGGACATAGTGCCATGACTGTGAAAATATCTTCTCTTTACTTTGTTCAAAGTAAAGAGGATTGGTATAAAAATCAGTGGAGAGCGTTTTAGCAACAGCGATGTTGTGATCAACACGAAGGTTTGTCATATGTGAAGGTAACGAAAATTCCGAATAGGAATAATTACCAGCAATCTAATGTGGAGATGTTGACTTCAACAGAAGGGCTATTCTTTCGGTGATGATCCGCTTAATGCTTTGGCCAGCAATTCTTCCAGCAAGGTATTGCCTGCAATTCCTTTTTTCACACCATCAAGCATAAAGTTTGGAATTTTTTCTCCGCGTTCAGCTTTTGCTTTAACTTCCGTTACCATTTCCAGAAGCGTTTCCATGTCTTTCAGGTTTTCTGCTTTCCGAAGGGCACCCTCAAAGGCGTCCCAGCGTCCATTATCGTGATGAGGCGTTGCCTGATTCATACTTCGTTTTGTAGCCGAATAACGTTCAATACAGTCATTGTATTGAGTTAGGATTCCTTCAATGTCATTTCTGGTCAGTTCACCGCTATTGATGTTGTCAACAATAACCGGGCAATCTTCCAAAAATTCAGCCATCTTCTTTTTGAAGCCAATGTTCGGTAATTCAATTCCTCTGCCATCTAGTTTGTAAATAAATCGCCCGTCCCAGGTAACCTGATTGTCTTGTTGAAAGAAATAATAACTTAAATACCCGGACTGTATAAGTTTCATGTACTTGTAGGAATTATAAATTTTTATCAGGTGAAAAACATCATCGTTTATTCTAAACCCTTTAACCTGATACATGGAGTATACTGATTTCTTTTTGTTGGTATCGGTTAGCTGAACCTTTTGGTCAATTCCAAAACTCAGGTGGGTAACTCTTCCATACAGTGTATCACCTTTTGCCAATACGAGGTAATCGGATTGTGCAAAGAGTCCTGTTGTGCTGAATCCACTCAGGATGATCACTAAAAGGATATACACTAAAGAAGTTCTCATAAATTCACAGAAAATTTAAACCGAAATATACTGTTTCAGGTGAACATGCTTCAACCGCCTGACAAATTTAACTGTTTCCTTTTTGCTTCAGCCTGCCGGCATCTTTCAGCGCTTTGGAAATGATCCACTCCAATTGTCCGTTCGTAGAGCGGAATTCATCAGCAGCCCATTTCTCAACCGCTTTGAGTAGTTCAGGATCAAGCCGTAATGCAAATGGTTTTTTCTGCGCCATTTCAGTGATTATCCTGATCAAACATAAGGTGAAGCATGGATTGTGCTTTATCCGGACGCTGTGTCCCAATTAGCAATTTCTTTCCGTTCTTTTTTACAATGCGAATACCTTTGTTACCGCGGATATTCAGCGCCCTACCTTTTCCAAAAACACCAATACGGTATCCCCATCCACCGTAGTCAAGAATTGGATTATACGTGACAACTGTTGCTGAGGTGAGGTCTTCCGGTTTGAGTATCTGCCAATTCCAGACAAATGGTTTGAAGCGGTAATGGATACCCTGGTCATCAATTTTAGTTTCCAATTCAAGATTAACTAAGAAGACAATAGCTAATGTCATCACAACAATTATAATTAGCAATCCGACAGCGGATTCAAATTTTTGGTCTTCTGTAGTAGCCTCCAGATACGTTATACCAGTAACACCAATACTGGCACACATAACGGCAATGATCATAATCCATAACCATGCCTGGTTAAACCGCTGACGTTCATTGAAAGTTCGAATGGCCATATGCTTACGTGTGTAGTGTTCCGGCATTAACCACTGGACTAACATCTTTATCGGCACACAGTACCACCATGAGGTTGCTAACCATGGCTGCTTTACGTTCATCGTCCAGATCTATGACCTGTTGTTTGGAAAGATGATCAAGCGCCATCTGTACCATGCTTACAGCGCCTTCTACTATTTTAAAGCGAGCAGAAACTACAGCGGTTGCCTGTTGCCTGCGCAACATGGCGCTGGCAATTTCAGGAGCATATGCCAGGTAGCCAATACGGGCTTCTATTACATGGATGCCTGCTATCTCCAGGCGGTTGCGCAGATTTTCTTCCAACATGGTGGGCATCTGCTGACGCTTTTTCTCCTGATG
>CAZCRJ010000150.1:5126-6658 GCA_964501015.1 uncultured Roseivirgaceae bacterium
TTCCAACATGTGATTTACTTCATCATGTCCGGAACGCAACGTTACCTCAGAATCATCATCAAAATTATCATACGAAAACAGGCCTGCCAGTTTTCGTACAGCAGAGTCACTTTGAATCTTTACAAAGTTTTCATAGTCATCAACTTCAAAGGCAGCTTTAAATGTGTCCTGTACCTGCCACACAAGGATAACACCAATTTGTATCGGGTTACCCACCTTGTCGTTCACTTTGATTTTTTCACTGTCGAAGTTTCGTGCGCGAAGGGAAATTGACTTTTTGCTGAACAATGGATTAACCCAGTAAAATCCATTGGCTTTAACGGTGCCTTTATATTCACCAAACAGCACCAAAACCATCGAAACATTAGGGTTAATAAAGAAAAAGCCGGGCATGAGCAGCAGGGCAAACACCAGTGGCCAGATAAATACCGGATTGCGCAAGGCGATAAGCCCCCATGCACCAATTAGCAGAAATACGAGTACTACAGCCACCATCAGGTAGCCAGAAAGGGGTGAAAATGATTTTTCAGTTTTCATGGGTATGATATTAAAATGATATTATAAAGATACTAAAGTAAATTATTAAACGCAACTTTGATAAAAAGGTTGCCATTGGAAGTTATTGGTAGAAAACCTTACTTTGGGCGATTTTTCAAACGCTTTCATGGTCCAATACAATCCAAAATCCTGGTTCGCCTTAGTATTTCATTCGTATAGCCGGTTTGTCATGAAAACCTTGCTTCCGGCATTGGTATTCATGGTTCTCTATACTTCGGGGGTTTGTTATGTGGTTTTAGAGATAATTCATCCCGATAAGGAAGAGTTTACGAGCACCACAGCATTGCATTCCTTGCTGGGTATTGTGTTGGGTCTCTTTCTTGTATTCCGCATTAACAGTGCCTATGATCGGTGGTGGGAGGGCAGAAAACTATGGGGTTCATTGGTGAATAGTACACGCAATTATGCACTGAAACTTAATGCCTATCTCCCTAAAGATGCTGTTGACAACCGTACCTGGTTTTCCCGGATGATTCCAAACTTTGTATTTGCATCAAAGGAACATTTACGCAAAGGGGTGCAGCTTTCAGAGCTCGAACCTACCGATGAAAATTTTCTCCCCTTCATCAAGAGTAAAAATCACAAGCCGAATGCGTTGGCTGGAATGCTGTACAGCAAGGTTAGTGAATTGTACACGTCAGGTGTTTTGAAAGCGGAGCAATTTTTTGTACTGGATAAAGAGATGAAGGATTTTATTGATATCATTGGAGCCTGTGAACGTATTAAAGGCACACCCATTCCGTATTCTTACAGCATGTACATAAAGAAATTCGTGTTTATATATATCATCACCTTGCCCTTTGGTTTCGTAACCACCTTTGGGTATGTCACCATTCCAACGGTTCTCCTGATTTCGTTTGTATTGCTCAGCGTGGAATTGATATCGGAAGAAATTGAAGATCCGTTTGGTCGTGATGTGAATGATTTACCCACCGATGAACTGGCGATAAAAATAAAGGAGAATGTCAAGGAAA
>CAZCRJ010000151.1:0-6642 GCA_964501015.1 uncultured Roseivirgaceae bacterium
TACCATAATCTTTCTGATCCACAGGCCTTTCGAGATAGGTTATACCAGGATCTTGCTTCACTGGATGTCTGGGGAAGAATTTATGTAGCGCACGAAGGTATAAACGGACAAATTAGTGTACCCACACATCAATTTAATGACTTTAAAGCACGATTATATTCCATTCCCTTTCTGAACGGAATTAGGTTGAACATCGCTGTTGACGATAATGGCAAATCGTTTTTCAAACTAAAAATACTGGTGCGCAAAAAAATTGTTGCTGACGGATTAGATGATAATTCCTTTGATGTCACGAATGGAGGAACTCACCTGAACGCCCCGGATTTCAACATGTTGGCTGATCAGCCTGACACTATCATTGTTGATATGCGCAATCATTATGAAAGTGAAGTGGGGCATTTTAAAAATGCCATCTGTCCGGATGTTGATACATTTCGTGAGGCGCTTCCTGTGGTTGAGAAAATGCTGGAAGATAAAAAAGACAAAAATGTTATCATGTATTGTACCGGAGGAATTCGCTGTGAAAAAGCCAGTGCGTGGATGAAACACCGTGGATTCAAAAATGTATTCCAGGTAAATGGTGGTATTATTGAATATGCACGTCAGGCAAAAGAACAAGGCATTGAGAATAAATTCATTGGTAAGAATTTTGTGTTTGATGAGCGTTTAGGTGAACGCATTTCCAACGATATTATAAGTGTGTGCCATCAATGTGGTAATCCCTGTGATGATCACACCAATTGCAAAAATGATGGCTGCCATTTGTTGTTTATTCAATGCAAAGTTTGTGCAGAAAAACTCAACGGCTGCTGCACACCTGAATGCAAAGAAATTCTTGCGTTACCCGAAGAGAAACAAAAAGAATTACGGAAAGGAATTAATAAGGGACGACAAGTGTTTAAAAAAGGCCGGTCAGAGAACCTGAAATTTAAGGGCGTACCCTTAGAAACCTGTTCCTGGTAGCACTAATTCAGTGGCAAGATGAATAAAACAATACGGATCGGCATCATTAATGTTTCCGATCGTGCCAGCAAGGGCATTTATGAAGATACTCCTGGAAGAGCAATTGTATCTACTCTTCAGGAATATATCAGTAGTGCTTGGGAGAAGGAATACGCAATAATACCCGATGAACAGGATTTGATTGAGCGGGCGCTTAAAGAAATGGTAGATGAAAAGGGATGTTGCCTGGTAATCACGTGTGGTGGTACAGGCCCGGCAAAACGTGATGTAACCCCGGAAGCAACAGAAAATGTTTGTGACAAGATGATGCCGGGATTCGGAGAATTGATGAGACAGGAAAGCCTCAAATACGTGCCTACGGCCATCCTTTCCAGACAAACAGCCGGAATTCGTAAAAATTCGCTAATTTTGAACCTTCCAGGCAAACCAAAAGCCATACGCCAATGTCTGGATGCTGTCTTTCCAGCAATTCCTTATTGTATTGATCTGCTGGGCGGACCATTTATCGAGTGTAACGAAGACATTCTGAAACCATTCAGGCCGCAATCCCTATAATTGCGAGTTTTATGAAGATAAAATATTATTACGACACAGAAACCTGTAAGTACGAGCGCGTACGAACCAAAACCAGTGACATAATCCTGAATGCTCTGGGTTTATTTTTCTTAACGCTACTTATGGCCAGTGGCATTTACCTTATGTTCAGTCGTTATTTCGAATCACCGAAGGAACTCCTGTTAAGGAATGAAGTGCGGGAAATGGAGTATTATTATGAAACACTTAACCATCAGGTTGATCAACTTACACAGACGCTGGATGGCATTGAGCATCGCGATGACAATATCTATCGTGTTGTATTAGGGGCAGAGCCCATTGACAAAGCCGTGCGGAATGCAGGGGTGGGAGGATCTGAACGGTATGCTGATATTAAAGACAAAAGCTTTGTTCATAAAGACCTCATTGTGAGCTTGCATGAAAAAGTAGACAAGCTTAGAAGGAAGATTTATATCGAATCCAAGTCGCAGGATGAAGTGGTGCAACTAGCCGAAAATAAAGAAAAGTTATTTGCTGCCATTCCCGCTATTCAACCGATAGCCAACAAGCAATTAGTAGCTTTGGCATCCGGATATGGTATGCGCATCCACCCAGTCTACAAAGTAAAAAAGATGCATACAGGAATTGACTTTGCTGCACCTATAGGTACGCCAATATATGCGACAGCTGATGGTGTTATTGATGAGGTAAGCGTGAAGTTTAGCGGATATGGCAAAATGATTATGATCGATCATGGTTTTGGCTATAAATCGCGTTATGCACATATGCATGAATTTACGGTACGACAAGGCCAAAAGGTTAAGCGTGGAGATTTAATAGGCTATGTTGGAAATACCGGACTTTCAACTTCACCACATTTGCACTATGAAGTACTTCTCAATAATGTGATGATTAACCCAGTCCATTATTTCTACGATGACTTATCTCCTACCGAATACGAAAAAGTTATTGAACTGGCATCGATAGAGAACCAGTCTCTCGGTATGTAATTATCCACTATTCATCCGCCTTATTTAAACCCAAAGTATTTTACTTCGGGTTTATTTTTTTAAATTAGCCTTACCCTTAATACTACCCCCTCATGAAATGGCTGATAACCACCTTTCTTTCCTTTTGTCTTTTATGTAATGCTTTTTCGCAAGGCTGCAGCGATGCAGGTTTTTGTACCATGGGTGCTATGAAACCTGACCAGCCCTTTAATAAAAAAATACCCATGAAACTGCGCTCCATGGAAGTGAGTTTTTACCGGGGTACTACTACACTTTCTCCAGTTGTTTATGTTGCCACACTGGACATGAGCTTTAACCTCATTGATAACAAGACATTCTTTCAGATAAAACTTCCTTATCAGGCAGTATCCGGAAATTTTGGAGATACCGGTGGATTAGGAGACATCTCCCTTTGCCTTACCCGGAATATTTTCGCCTCTGAAAAGTTTGACATTAGTGTATCGCTTGGAAGTAAAATCCGATCCAATAGCGCTAACCTAAAAGATGACGTGAACGACCTTCCTTTACCCATGTATTACCAGACAAGCTTAGGCACCAATGATGCTATTGCTGGAATTTCATTGGTTAACAGAAAATGGCTGTTTGCAACCGGAATACAACATCCCTTTAACCAAAATGAAAATGAATTCCGCTGGTCCGAATGGGATCCTGTGTACAAAAACGGAGAAGGCGTTGACTATGTACATGAATATGATCCTGCATACAAATTAAAAAGAGGAACAGATGTCATGCTTCGTGTTGAACGTAATTTCAGGTTTTCGCAATTTAACTTTTCAGCAGGGTTGTTGCCCATTTTCAGAATCACCAAAGATGAAATTGAAAGCCCTGCCACATCTGGTACTCGTGTAAAATTAGATGGAACTACTGGCATGGCATTGTCTGGGATTATTACAGCCGGGTATAATGTTAATGTAAAATCAAGTCTGCGATTATTACTGGGACATAAAATTACAAATCGAGATGTAAACCCGGATGGATTGACCCGCGAAATGGTTTCAACCTTAAGTTATACATACCGCTTTTAACCATGGTGAGAAATACCCTCCTCTTTCTTATTTTGTTAAATGGCCAGTTGGGGATGGCCCAAACCGATGTGCCATCGTTTATGCATCAGGTTGATGCGCTGATGTATGATTCAAAGTTTGATGAAGCAATTCAAAAAATTGAACAGGCTACCTTCCGCGATGAGAATGTGAACCTATTGCTTGCCAATAAAAAAAGTGAAGCCCTGATAAGACTGGGGCGATTTGACGAAGCCAATATAGAATTGCAAAATACCCTAACCGCAGTAAGTCAATCGAAAAGTGCTATTCACGTAGGTGCCGTAACCCAAACCACTATTGGATTTTTATACCTGAATGAAGGCCGTAACGACCTGGCATTGGATATTTTGAAAACAGCTTCTTCCACCCTTCTTCAGCTTGGCCGCAGCCTGGAAACTGCTCAAGCACTGGCCTTTCTTGGTCAAGTTTACCTAAGCACAGGAAAGTACGCTCAGGCGGAAGAACAACTGCAAATGGCCCTTGCTATCCGTAATGAAAAACTTTCTGAATCGCATGAATTGATTGCTGCATCCTATAATGATTTAGGATTAGTTTACAGCCAGTTAGATGTTGACAAAGCCATTGATTTTTATGAACTGGCCGCAGCCATTTATGAAAAACTTCATGGGAAAGACCATCCTAAATTAGCCATTGCCAATACAAACCTTGGTATAGTGTACCGCACGTTGGAACTGTATGGAGATGCCATTCTTTACTTTGAAAGTGCGTTATCCATCTGGGAAAAAATTTATCCTGCCGCCCATCCAACAAAAGCATTTGTATTGAGTAACCTGGGTCAGACGTACCTTAAAATGAATGATCAGGAAGCGGCTATGGGATACTATAAAAGAGCACTTGACCTATACATTCAATCCCAGGGGAAAAAGCATCCTGACGTTGCCACAACCTATAACCTGATTGGTAATGTGTTACTTGACCAACAAAAATATGATGACGCACTGATTCATTATCAGCAAGCCATCATTGCAAATGTTACCGATTTTAATTCTGAAAATATTTTAGTTAACCCGTCCGGTAAGAACTTCTATAATGGAAATGTTCTTTTGTACTCCATGATGTATAAAGCCGAAGCTCTGGAAGCTCGCCACTTCGGTAAAACATTAAAACAGTCTGATCTTGCTCTGGGACTAAAAACCCTTCAAGCAAGCGATTCCCTTATTGATAGACTTCGACAGCAGGCAACCAATGAATCCGATAAAATCGGACTTGGCGCTGTAGCCAACCAGGTCTATGCCGGAGGGGTGCGAATAGCCTATATTCTGAGTGAAGTCTCCATGCGAAACCGGAATACGTACCGTGAACAATCATTTTATTTTGCTGAAAAAAGTAAATCCGCTGTATTACACGAAGCCATTTCAGAAACCAATGCAAAATCGTTTGCCAACATTCCGGACCCCTTATTGGATGAAGAAAAAAGAATTAAATCTGCGTTAGCCATGACGTTGCAGAAGCTAGCGCAAAAACCTGAGGCTGATGAAGAGAAAACTCTACGGGAAAATGCTTTTACATTAAATCAGCAATTCCAGGTATTCATCCAGAATCTTGAAAAAAAATACCCGGAGTATTATAATTTGAAATTCAACACCCAGGCTCCATCCGTTTCCCAATTACAACAACTGATGGGATCCAAATCAGCATTGATCAGCTATTTTATTGATGAGAATAATAACAGGCTATACACTTACCTGATCACTCAGAATAAATTCAAAATCAGTGACCAGGCACTGCAGGATGATTTCAATAAAACAATTAGCGGCCTTCGAAACAGCGTGTACTTTCTTAGCGACCAAACCTATGTCTTGACAGCACGAAAACTGTATAAAATTTTAATTCCAAAAGTATCGTATACGATTACTGATCTTGTAATACTTCCTACCGGTAGAATGAGTGTAATTCCTTTTGAAGTGTTGCTTACTAAAGATGTTAAATCAGAAGACATTGTTTATCCGGATCTTCCCTACCTCGTAAAAGATAAAAGTGTCCGCTATGAATTTTCCGCTGGATTGTTGTTGCAAAAGAAAAATGGATCCGATAAAGCTGCTTTACTATCAGCTCTACTGGTTGCACCAATAAAATTCCCCGAGAAAGATAATCTGAACGATTTACCGGGTACGGAGATTGAAGTAAATGCGTTAACATCATTGCTAACTGAAAACAACATTCAAACAAAAAAATTACTCTACGAATCAGCGAATAAAAATACCCTTATAGGTGACCTTTCTTCCGATTATTCCCTTATTCACTTGGCCACACATGGAATTGTTGATGAGGAAAATCCTGAGTTATCAAGGATATTCTTGCAAAGTAGTTCGGATGACGAGGACGGGAACCTGTTTTCTGGGGATATCTATAATCTGAAACTTAACGCACAACTGGTCACCCTCTCAGCATGTCAGACTGGTTTGGGGAAATTGTCGAAAGGTGAAGGAGTTATCGGACTTTCAAGAGCATTGGTGTATGCTGGTGCAAGAAATATTATCGTCTCTTTTTGGAACGTTGCTGATGAATCAACGGCTGAACTGATGACAGACTTCTACCGCCAGATGATTAAGAGGCGAACCAGGAGTTACAGCGAAAACCTGAGGGTAGCAAAAATCAACTTAATGAAGGGAAAATATGCTGCACCCTATTTTTGGGCACCCTTTATTTTGATTGGTTTTTGAGTAGGTAACATGACGAAAGTGACATTTTTCAGTGCCGTTTTGAACTCCTTTTATCAATTCCATTCCTGGAGTTTAAATTCTCTTTGATTCTGACGATTTTAACAGGAAAATAATAAAATATCTACTCTTAATAAATCGAATTATGGCTAGTAGAAACTAGTTTGGAAGTTTAAAAAACCTGTATTTTAGGATTCTCATTTACAAAAACACTGCTATGAAGATTGACCAAATTGATTTAGGAAACAGACCCTTATTTTTAGCTCCGATGGAGGATGTGACCGATTCCCCTTTTCGGAAAATATGTCGCAAAAAGGGTGCAGATATTGTGTACACAGAATTTATCAGCTCGGAGGCAATTATACGTGATTCGGACATTGCCCAGCATAA
>CAZCRJ010000152.1:0-3199 GCA_964501015.1 uncultured Roseivirgaceae bacterium
CGGCACATCGTGGAAAGAAAAGAAAACGATAATCGTTCCTAATGTTGATGAATTCCCCGGACATATAGCCTGCAGTTCAGCATCCAAATCAGAAATCGTGCTGCCGGCTTTTAAAAATGGAGAGGTAGTACTCGTACTAGATGTAGATAGTAACAAGCTAAATGATTTTGATGTGGAAGATGCAGAATCACTGGAAAAGGTTATGCGCATCATTGAATCAATAGCGCACTAGGCGATGAATAACAATTCACGATGGCAGGAATATGAAAAACGAATTACCTGGTTTAATGAATTATTGAAAGAGAAATCCATAATCATCAACCGTGTATCCACAGCACGATTGATCTCTGCTCTTGTGGGACTTGTTTGTTTGTACTTTTCATTTCAGCAAATCCTTTTTCTGATTCCCTTTTTTTTCCTGATGATACTTTTCGTAATACTCGTACGGTGGCACAGCAAGTTGTTTTACGAGAAAGAACATTTCGAAAATCTGGTGGCGATAAATCGCGGAGAGATTGCCTCCTTAGCGGGAGACTTCTCCGCTCAACCTACGGGTGTTGAGTTTAATGATCCCTTTCATGCCTATGCATCGGATTTGGATATTTTTGGAGAAGGTTCACTTTACCAATACCTCAATCGCGCCTGTACTGCATCGGGAAAGGAGGCATTGGCAAAAGCATTGTGCGAACCCCTGACATCAGCAGTAGAAGTAACATTGCAACAACACGCGATACAGGAACTAAGTCCACGTCTTGAATTCAGGCAAAACCTGCAAGCCACCAGCATGCATGTACGCGACACCGATAGTGATCGCCAGCAACTTCGTGATTGGCTTATTCATCCCTATGTACTCTATTCTTCGGCAGTCTTGCGGTATATAGTTGTGGGATTGCCATTGATCACGATCGCCAGTATTGTAGTTGCTTTTTTCTTTTCGGTAGTAAAGCCTTTGGCTGTACTGCTAGTGTTTACGCAGTGGAGTATTACAGGATTTTACACTAAACGCATTAGCGTCTTTCATGATTTCATTAGCAGGAAGAAAGAAGTTCTGGAGCATTATTCACGCGTATTACAGGTCATCAATGAAGAAAAATTTGAATCAACATTACTGACGTCCATACAACGTACAACGGGTGAAGCTTCTGCCAATGTTACAGCGCTCGCCTCGTTGGTGCGCGCATTGGATGCTCGACTCAACTTCATGACCAGCCTGGTGGTAAATGCAGTCTTGCTATATGACTTACAATGTGTTTACCGTCTTGAAAAATGGAAAGCAAAAAATGCTTATCAATTAGATGCCTGGCTTGATGCCATCAGCACAGTGGAGAAATTGAATAGCCTGGCAACGTATGCCTATACACACGATGATTATTGTTATGCAAAAATTGAATCGACCATCAGAATTCAATCAGATCATCTTGCACATCCACTGTTAAAAAATGAGGAACGAGTACCCAATTCCATAACATTAGGAAATCCTCAATCTGTGTTTGTAGTGACCGGGGCCAATATGGCAGGCAAGAGCACTTTTCTGCGCACGCTTGGCGTGAACCTCATCCTTGCATTAAATGGTGCGCCAGTTTGTGCGAAATCTTTTTCTTGTCCGGTAATCAGGTTACGAACAGGCATGCGCGCCACTGATTCCCTGAAAGATCATCAATCGTATTTTTATGCCGAACTCAACCGACTCAAAACAATTGTTGATGATTTAAAAAGCGGTCAGCCATTATTTATTTTATTGGATGAAATTTTAAAAGGCACTAATTCTACCGACAAATTGAACGGATCGATGGCGATGGTGAAACAGCTCTTACATTATCCATGCCTGGCCGTTATTGCCACACACGATCTGGCACTGAGTTCATTAGCAAATGAATTTCCCGAACGTGTTAAAAATGTCCATTTCGAACCAACCATTGAAGCGGATCAGCTTTCTTTCGATTACCTGCTGAAGCCTGGAGTGGCAGAAAAAATGAATGCTACCTTCCTGATGAAGAAAATGGGAATCATTCCCTGATGATATTCCATCGATATTTCCTTACATTCGTTACTCACTTCCACACTTAAAAATCGCAAGCATGACAACACGCAGACAATGGTTAAAATCCGCACTGGCAGCCGGTGCCGCGCTTCCGTTGAGTTTATCATTAGCCGATCAACTTATGGCCGCACCTGTAAGTCGTGCCGAACGACTGCATGGTATTGAGCCATTGCTGAATGGTAAAATGGTTCGTCTGGGGTCCAACGAAAATCCGTATGGCCCGTCAGAGAAAGCACGAAAGGCAATTATTGAAAGTATGTCGGAAGGGAATAGGTATGCCCATGGAGTAGCGCAAGAATTGCGTAATACTATTGCAAAGCGCGAAGGTGTTGCTCCTGATAATGTTTTGGTGGGATGCGGTTCTTCTGAGCTATTATGCCTTGCCGGTATGACTGCCGGGTTGGAAGGTGGAGCAGTTTTATCAGCCTACCCAACATTTCGTTTGCTGATGGACTATGCGGCTAAGTTCAACGCCCGCTGGGATAAAGTAGACCTTGATGCCAATCTGGTCCATAACCTTGAGGGGATGGCCTCGGCCATGAAGGCGGATACGAAAATGATTTTTGTCGTGAACCCCAATAATCCTACCGGAACAATACTGGACACAGATAAACTCAAAGCCTATTGTGTAGAGATGGCGAAACGATCAACGGTGTTTGTAGATGAAGCCTATATTGAATTCCTGGATCAACCCGACACCAAGTCGATGATCCATTTAGTGAAGCAAGGACATAACGTAATTGTGTCGCGCACGTTTTCGAAAGTGTACGGACTGGCAGGTCTGCGTATTGGGTATCTGATAGGACAACCCGATACTTTGAAGAAAATGGCCGAGAAGCAGATTTGGGGAAATAATAACCAGGCAGGACTTGCTGCGGCCAAGGCGAGTCTGGAGGATCAGGATTTTGTTGCCTTCACGAAAAAGAAGAACGCGGAAGCGCGCAAACACCTGTTTACCTATCTCGACAGTAAAAAATGGTTCTATGGCAAGTCGCATGCGAATGTAGTGTTGTTCCCAGCACCAAAAGATGGCAAGACAATATTAGAACAGACAGAGAAGCGCGGCTTTCAAATTCGGGTTTGGGATTACCAGGATAAAGAGTGGTGTCGAGTTAGCATTGGCACACTGGAGGAGATGAAAGCGTTTACAAAGGCGTT
>CAZCRJ010000152.1:3209-6640 GCA_964501015.1 uncultured Roseivirgaceae bacterium
GCATAACTACTAAGTGCAACCCGATAGATAAAAATCGCCAGCTGGTTTCTTGAATAAGCTATTGTCCTATTGTCCGATAATACTAATCAAAGGCAAACAAAGGAAGACTCTTTTTTACAACTGACTAATTCGCAACAGCCATTGTGGGTTGTTTACCCAGCTTCTTTAACAACCGTGCGTGTCCGACTAAGGCATCGATGAAGGTAGGTGCACTTTTGTAAGGAAGCCCAAACTCATGTGCAGTATTTTCAACGATAGCGGAAATTTTCCGGTAATGCACGTGGCAAATATTGGGAAACAAATGGTGCTCAACCTGGTAATTCAGACCTCCTACGTACCAGGATAAAAGCTTATTGTTATGCGCAAAGTTGGTGGTAGTATGTAATTGGTGAATTGCCCACGTGTTTTCCAACATACCTGTTTGATCGGGTTCAGGATATTCTGTTCCATCAATAACATGGGCAGGCTGAAAAATGATCGCCAGAATAAAGCCGGCAATGTAGTGCATGCCCAATACTCCCAGCACAATCTGCCACCATGCATAAGGCAATATCAACGCAGGTATAACTACAATGTAGGTGATATAAAGTGCCTTTGATAAAATCAGGATAATTGATTCCGTAACAATATTTGCTTTTTGTTTTTTAACCAGTCCTTGCCTGTAGTAATTAATAATACGCATAAAATCCTTGACAAGGATCCAAACGATAGTCATAAGTCCGTACAACAGCCAGGCATAGTAATGCTGGAATTTGTGCATGGGTTTCCATGGTGACGATGGATGCATGCGTAAAACACCTCGTGGGCTTATGTCTTCATCAGCATCATGAACGTTAGTGTAGGTGTGGTGCAATACATTATGCTGAACTTTCCAATTGAAAGCGTTTGCTCCAACTAGATTTAGGGAATACCCGATAAGATTATTCAACCAGCTTTTGGTAGAATACGCACCGTGGTTGGCATCATGCATTACCGATAAGCCTATGCCGGCAACGCCTAATCCCATAACAACAATCAGTCCTACGATTAACCATGGATTGGTAACAACACCCGAAAGAATTAATCCATAGGGAACAAAATACATCGAAAACATTGTAATGGTTTTAATAACCATTTCTGCATTGGCCTGCCGGCCGATCTTATTGGCTTTAAAGTAGTCGTTTACACGTTGATTTAACGTGATAAAGAATTCCTGTTTTGCGTGAGGAAATTTAATGGAAGATGCTCTGCTCATAGACGTAGTAAAAATTAGAAATTGTAGCGTGATAATACACTACAATAATCTCCAAAGATACGAATTGCCGAAGGGATAAACACCTGTTAGCCCGCGATATATTATAATGAGGTCAAAGCAGAGGGTGAAGGGACTAATTAGGATTTTACTTCAACAATACGGACCGGTTGCTAATCCTTATATCCGTAATGAAATCCTTTTTTTATACTGAAAACCTTAAAATTTTCACCCACAGAATGGTAAGAAAGGTTGATTTACAAAGAATTGGTCAGCTACCGGATAACATGGACCCACCCTTTGTACTCTTTTTGATCTCGGTAAGTGTAGAACCAATAGTAATACATTCCGGGTTCAACGCCTAGGGCTCCCCAATTACCAGTGTAATTTTTAGCTCGGAACACCTCTTTCCCCCATCGATTGAAAATGATCAGGTCATTTCCAGGATAGAGATGGATGGGGTCCATCATAAACGTGTCATTTTTCTCATCAGCATTGGGTGTAACTATATTGGGAATAAATAAGGGATGATCGAAGGTTATTTCTACTTGATTCGACCATGAGTAGTAATCGTTTTCTTTTGAGATGGCCCTGATTCTAAATATATGGGAGAAGCCCTTCTTTCTATCCGGAACAACAAGGTGTGGTACTTGTGTGGAAGCAATTAATGTCAAGGCTGGCTCATCATCAATTCTTCTGAAAACCTCATACATTTTTACGCCCGATGTCCAGCCCAGGTATTCATTCCAATTCATCACGATTTCATCATCAAATTGTTCTCCTTGGGCCGTTAATTGTATAGTATTATGCATTGCACTGGAAACAAGTTCCCCGCACCCATTAATTGTTTGAAAAGTATATCGGTAAAAATTATCTGATGTCACTATTTGCCGATCTTGAAAGTTGATTTGTTCAGCGAAGATTCCTTGCGTAATGCTTTGCCAGTTATCTTCATCATTATTCGCCCGTAATACAGTGATTGGGAAAATCGAATTGTTATTGTTATTCAATTCACCGTAAAGGTGCACCTCTGCGTCATCGGCAGGATTTACGGTAACGTAGTGGATGTGTACGGATAGCGTGTCTTTATACACCGTTACCGGTAACCTGGGAGAAACGCCAAAGCAAATAGTATCGATGGTTAAACTCTCTTCCTTTACCCGAATCCAGTGATCCCCCAATCCAAGCCAGTCTACCGTTACCTTGTGAGTACCCTGTCCTCCGGTTATTGAGCCCCCTTCAACTTCCCAAGTATAAACCGAACCTCGAGTGGGCAGAATTTGGTAAACTTTATTGTTCGTTTGGTTCAGACAAATTTCCTCAGGCCCATTTGGTTTCTCTGTTTCTAATTCCACATTTATTCTAACGTTGAAGGTGACCTCATCGCTAATACAATTATACGTGTTGGTGGTAATGAGTTTTACCTTAGCATCAGGATTGGTTGGTCCCCAGTTGATCTGTATAGTTGCTGTGCCCAATCCACCCACCAATTCGCCACCCTCAACAGTCCATGTGTAAATACTATCATTAGGATGAATTGTCCAATAATCGACTTGCTCTACTCCCGGGCAAACGGAATAGCTTCCATAAATTACAGGAGTTGGTTTTGGGTTAATGGTAATTTTAACCTGATCTTCATTGCAGGAAACTAACCTGTATGTCAGTGTTACGGCAGTGTCGTATGGATTGTCATACCTAAATATCGGATTCGCGGAAAAGGGATCGCTCAAGAACTCTTTCGGAAACCATTCATATTCCTTCTGAGTCGATTGAAGTCCTCCGATTATAACATGCTCACCCGAGCAAACTTCTACATCAGGCCCTGCATCCGGCCTTAGGCTATTATCAAGCAACAAATGGGTGGCAAAATCCGGAAGTCTTATCAGTTCCAGTGGAGTGGGAAACGAAAAAATTTCGCCAGTTTCAAACTGACAATTGAGTCCCGCTTCTTTTGGAAAATTGATTACACCCATTCTCCGATTATCGTCCGTCAATAAATATATTTTTCCATCAGGGGCGAGGCGTGGTGAGCGCAAAAGTAACCCTTCGGATAGTACGACCCCAGGATATCCATCTTTGGTAAGATCGTATTGAATCAGCTTGCGGGTTATCCAATTGTATGCGTATAAAAAATTGCCATCTGCGGAGAATTCTCCTTCCCCGCAGCACGCATTTAATTCATGCAGATTGGAAACCACTC
>CAZCRJ010000153.1:0-6634 GCA_964501015.1 uncultured Roseivirgaceae bacterium
GTGTTCGCCACCAATGTGCGCCTGTTGACGCTCATATCCTTCCCGCACATCAATTAGCTGAATATTGTCCTCAGCGTCAATGGCATTTTTTAATTCCTGTACTGTTATTTCTTTGAGCGTATTCATGTCTCGAGTGGGGTTATCTGATCCGCAAAATAGATCATAATCAATTAATGTATGAATGTTGATTCGTGTATTTCGATCCGGTATTTTTATTCGTGTTATTTCTAAATTTAACAGATCAAAAATAAGGAGTTGATTAATTAATAACTCTCCTGTGGAGGTAATAAGCTTAATTACTTCAGCAGCCATCATACTTCCTAGTATACCAGGTAAAACACCTAATACTCCCGCTTGTTCACAATTCGGCACAAGGTTAGCATTTGGCGGTTCAGGAAACAGATCTCTGTAATTGGTGGATCGTTGACTTCCATTAAGCACATTGAAAACAGAAAGTTGGCCTTCATATTTCAGTATTGAACCATAAACAAGTGGCTTGTCGGTCAGTACGCAGGTGTCATTTACCAGATAGCGTGTTGGAAAATTATCGGACCCATCCAAAACAATGTCATAATCGTTAACAATTGCCAGACAATTGTCCGATGTCAGGCGAATCGGGTAGATGTTGACCCGGATAAACGGATTCAATGATTTAAGTTTTTCTCCTGCTACTGCTGCTTTGAATTTCCCCACATCGGCAGAAGCATACAACACCTGGCGTTGAAGGTTTGATTCATCAATGGAATCATCATCCACTATACCGATGGTACCAACGCCCGCTGCGGCAAGATATTGCAAAGCAGGGCATCCTAGCCCTCCTGCTCCAATAACCAGCACACGGGATGTTTTGAGCTTAAGTTGTGCATCGAAACCAAAGTTTTCTAAAACCAGGTGACGACTATAGCGTTTTAATTCTTCAGCGGTTAACTTGTTCACAATCTAAAAATACAAAGTATGCGCAAAAATTTTTCAACAGGAGTAAAATGGGAAGATATTGTAGGATATTCCCGCGCTGTTCAGGTGGGAAATCAATTGGAAATAACCGGAACAGTGGCAGTTAATGAGGAGGGTGTATTGATTGGACCCGAAAATGTGTATGAGCAAACCCGTTTTATTATACAGAAAATTGAGCGGGTAATGATAGAAGCCGGATTTTCGCTAAAGGATGTTATTCGTACACGAATTTTTGTAACAGATATTTCGAAATGGGAAGAAATCGGGCGTGCCCACCGGGAATTTTTCGGAACGATCAAGCCTGCAACAACCATGGTGGAAGTAAGGGCCTTGATCTCTCCGGAATATTTGGTAGAAATAGAAGCGAGTGCTGTTAAGGTTTAGCGTATTACGGATAATGACTCCTTAAATGATTTAGTAATGCAGATTGGTATTTAGAATAGCATTTTCCAATTTGGTTACGCTAATTTTTTTAATGTTAGTGCACAAATGGTTTCGCCAATGGCCAGGGAAGAGGTGGCAGCTGGAGAGGGAGCATTGCACACATTAATAACATTTTTTTCCTCAAAGATTAAAAAGTCATCGACCAGCCCTCCGCTACGATCACACGCTTGAGCTCGGACACCTGCGCCCCCATGTTCCAAATCATTTTCCTGGATTTCAGGAATTAATTCCTGTAGCGCTTTTGTAAAGGCTGCTTTGGAAAAGGACCGATACATTTCACCAAAACCTGTTCTCCAATATTTAGCTACTACTTTTTGGAACCCGGGCCATGCCAAGGATTCAGCCAGTTCAGCAAGATTGATGTCTGTTTTTTTATACCCCTCCCGTTTAAAAGCAAGCACAGCATTCGGACCTGCCTCCACTCCGCCCTTCAACATGCGTGTAAAATGAACGCCCAGAAATGGAAAATTCGGATCGGGTACCGGGTAGATCAGGTTGCGTACGAGATACTCTTTCTCTTTTTTTAATTTAAAGTATTCTCCCCGAAAGGGAATGATCTTAACGTTAACTTCTTTAGAAGTTAAACGTGCAATTTTATCAGAATATAATCCGGCACAATTTATTATTATTTTGCCTGTGTAATGTTTTTTCTCCGTGCCCACTTCCATATTGGAGGAAATCTTACGAATGGCATGTACTTTCGCGCCAAGAATAATTTCTCCACCTAGTTTTGTAATGGCTTCCCCATATTTATCGGCAACCACCTTGTAATCAACGATACCTGTCTGAGGGACATGTATTCCGGCTATTCCGGTAACATGAGGCTCGTATTCTCTTAGTTCTTCTGTAGTTAGTTTTTTTAGGTTGATAAGTCCGTTTTGCTGGCCGCGGATAAATAAGCTGTCCAATAATGGCAATTGATCTTTTTTGGTGGCAACAACAATTTTTCCACATAAGTCGAATGGAATTTCTTCCAGCCTGCAAAAATCAATAAGCACATTATAACCGTGTATGCAATTGAGTGCCTTAAGACTGCCGGGTTTGTAATACAGCCCTGAATGAATAACTCCGCTATTGTTCCCAGTTTGGTGAAGTGCCAGCGATTTCTCTTTCTCCAACAAGGTGAGATTGAGGGAAGGCTTTTGTTTAAGTAGCTGATAGGCAGTGGCCAGTCCAACTATTCCTCCCCCGATAATAATGACATCTCTGGTATCCACACAAAAAATTTTACTTCGAAGCTATAGAAGTTATTGAAGCGCACAAAGCGGACCTCAGGCTTTAATTGGTTTGATCCGCACATTCAAATCCGGCTCAACAATTACAAAGTGGTTCTTTGGTATCATTGTCCAGTGTGTACCATCAGTAAGTTTTTCCGAGACCACAAGAACAGCTTCATCATCATCTTTTGGTGCCTCCAATCGAGAAACTCCATCTTCCACTACATAGCGCGTACCTTCCGAATGATAGAGGGTAAGTGGTTCTTCCTTAGGGTCGGTAACATACCGAGTGGCTACAATGAAGTGTCCATTGGTTACGACCATGTTCAGATAAGCTTCTTCATGAATTCCGTTCCTGATCATCTGCTCTTTTACCATATGAAAAGTATACTCAAATGCTTCCGTAACAGATTCAGGAGTTATGGATTGATTCTCGGTAAGTATCCGATTTACCAGAAAGGCAAAAATATGCTCCGAATCGGTTTGTCCTTTTATCCAATTATAGAGTTCATCTGTGAGACCAGACCGCAACGCCCTCTTGATTCTTGAAAAATGCTCGACTCCGCCATTATGTGCCATGAGTAATTCATGGTATTGAAAAGGGTGACAGTTCGACTCCGAAACTTCACCCACACTGGCGGCCCTTACGTGTGCAAGCAGACAATCGGTTTTGATTTTGGGGGCAAGATTTTTCAGATTCCGATTGCTCCAGGCTGGATTCAGAGAGACAAACGTGGCAGGCTCGCTGGAGATCTCCTGGGAGTACCAGCCGAGACCAAAACCGTCTCCGTTCAGTGGTTCTTCCAGTTCTTTAGCATTGATACTTTGGTTGATCAGCGAATTCTTGGGCTTGAAGAGCAATTCGTCAATGACAATTGATGTCCCTTTATAAGCCAGTAATCGGCACATAGGTTGTAATTTATCAGGAAGGTAGGAAATATTGGGAGAAGTGAAGGAAGTGGTTGTGGTAAATTTTTAGAGATTAGGCGTTTACGGAAAAAAAGTCGTGCTGAAATTAAAAAGTGGATAAATGCAAAAAAGTCCCGCGCCCCGGGACTTTTTTGTTTTACCTAAACCTAAACCTATGAGAAGAATTACTCTACTCATGTATACTAACGAATGAAAGGTGCTAGGGTTGCGCTCCTTGTAAAAAAAATCAGAAATATTTGCTGCCTATTGAGCTTTTATTTTGTCCTGAAACACCTTTTTAAACTTTTCAAGTTTGGGCTGTATAACGTAGGAACAGTAGGGTACATTGCTGTTAAGGTTAAAATAATTTTGATGATAGTCTTCAGCAACATAAAATTCAACTGCAGGGCTAATTTCTGTTACGATTGGTTTATCAAATGCTCCGGAGGTATCTAATTTTCGTTTATACGAATCGGCTAATTTCTTTTGATCTTCTGAATGAAAAAATACCACTGAACGATACTGAGTTCCTACATCTGCGCCCTGGCGATTCAAGGTAGTTGGGTCATGTGTGCCCCAGAAAATCTCCAGTAATTCATCATAGGTGATAACGGAGGGATTGTAGGTGAGTTGGATAACCTCTGCATGTCCGGTCATACCGGAAGTGACATCCTTATAAGTTGGATTTTTGGTACGTCCGCCCATATATCCAGAAACAACCTTTTCAACACCCTTAACACGTTGAAAGACAGCCTCAGTACACCAGAAACAGCCACTCCCAAAGGTGGCCAAAGCAAGTCCATTTTTCATTGCGGATGTTTTTTTTATATCACTTTGCTGAGCCATTGAACCATATGCAAAGCATATGAACAGAGCAAGAATAGAAATTTTCATGATGCTATAACCCATTATTAGATCAAATGGTTTATTCCATGTTCCTTAATGGTCCAGAAGGTTTAATAGCGCTGGTAAAAGGATCGGATTCCCGGAATCAATTGGTCATAAATAGGGTTGGCAAACGCAAGAAAAAGGTTTTGAGGATCAGGGGGTTGAATTTCTCTACGCTTACACATGTCCAATTGTTGCTGAGTAAGGGCACGTTCATCTCCATTAAACCTTCCCCAGGTGGTAAACCATTCGTAACGGCCCGGAAATTTTCGATGAGTCAGAACGCCACCGGTTTGTGCATCAAGAATAATCATACTGAATAATCCTTCCGAGATCACTTCTTTACGAACCGTAATCAGTTTGGCTGACACGGTATTATAAACGGGCACAGTTTTGCCATCAACTTTGGCTTCACCAACTTTAACACTGTCTTTTTTTACAGTTTCTTCTTTTTCCCGAATGGTGGTATTGCCTACAGAAAAATCATCAAACTGTAACCGCATAATTTGGTCTACACGGGCCAGGCGGATACTTTGTGCAGCTTGCGGTGTGAAAAATTTTACAAAGCCCTGATCCGGGTAATTACGGTTCAGAAATTCCTCTACTTTGTCTTGAAAAAATCCACCACTCAGGTTGTAACGGGCCGGAAGGGCAAGTTGTTCAACCACAACAAATGTGGTGGCTTCAAATTTTGATTTATCCAGGTATTCCACTACATCTTTATAACCGGGTACGTACTGATTGACTTCTGAAAACTGTAAGAAGGCACGTTTAGAATCTTCCCTAGTACCTTTCATCAATGAATTTATTCCGGCTTCATAAAGTTCGTCTGCTGCCTTTTCTTTCAGTGGTGCAATTTCTGAATAGTAATTTTTCGGACTGGGAACTACTTTCAATGCTCCGGGTGATTGCCGAATAGCTTCGTATATATTGTTAATTTTTTCATAGGATACCAATGCATTTCGCCACTTATTGGGGGAATTGGAAGCGATTTGGTTTTGGGCATCCGTTTCGAGCCATTCAACGGCAAGGGGATAGCTGTTGCGTAAAGTTTCCTGTGATTTTTTGTTATCCGGATTTTGGCGCAGCCTTCCGATCGATAGCATTACAGCGTCATAATAATCGCCACGCTGGTAAGACTTTTTGCCAGAAGAACATGATGAGAGGATAATCGGGATCAAGAACAGTAAAAATCTTGTGTTCATATGTTGGGTTTAGGTATCTCGTTTACAAAATGAATGCCTGAATTTAGCTAACGGGGCGGAAAGAAGGAAATCAGGATATCATCAATCAACTCGCGAAAGTTTCCCCAGGAGTGCCCCTGGTTGATTTCTATATACTCATACGTACAGGTATTCTTTTCCAGGATAGCTTTCATTTTTAATGACCCCTCCTGTGCATCGTTAATGGTACCGGAGGTCATGACAACTTTTATAGGTTGTGATTCGGCTTTTTCACACAGGGAGTAAATCTCAGGCTTGAACCAGAAAGCAGGGGATTGTATACCCACCAACCCAAATAGTGACGGCTTCGAAAAGGCAAAATAGGCTGATGCTAATCCACCCATGGAAGTACCCAAAATTCCACGTAACGAAGGATCAACAGATATATTCATATGCTGTTCAATGGTAGGTATAAACTCATCACTTAAAAAATTGAGATATAGGCTACTCATCGCAAGCTCCTGCATTCTGCGGTTATTGGATCGGTTCACTGGTTCGCGATGATCAATAAAGATCACCACGGGTGGTTGGATTTTATGGGAAGAAATCAGGTTATCTAAAATAACGGACATATTCCCCATTCGTTCGTGAAGGTATTCATACCCATCTGTTACATAAAGGATAGGGGATGAGTTATCGGTTGAATATCCGGCAGGATAATAGATGGAGTAAGTGATTTGATAGCCAAGGGTCTTGCTTTCAAAAAGCAAATCTTTATCAACTTTTCCCCGAGCAATTCCTTCAGTAATTTCCGTTAATGGGTCAGGCTTCCATTCGGGCATACGCAGTTCCGAATTTGGACTTCCGCCACCCACTCCTGACCATTGCTGGAAGGGATTAGCAGGGTCAATCAGCCAGTTTTTTTCATTGACCAAAATTTTATAATCGAGGCGTGCATCGGTGGGAAAGCGTGTCTTCCATATCCAGATAGTGGTATTTGGAATTCTGGTGCCTTTACCAGGAAAGGTTTGATCATACCCCCATTTATTAAAGTCACCT
>CAZCRJ010000154.1:0-6547 GCA_964501015.1 uncultured Roseivirgaceae bacterium
CCGCGACCTCCTGCGTGACAGGCAGGCATTCTAACCAGCTGAACTACCGGTCCAAATTTCTGTTTATCCAATAAGGCGATCTACGCAAATCGCTCCTTAAATGGGTGTGCAAAGATAGCTTCCGCTTTTGTTTATCCAAAAATCGGGTAAGAAATATTACGATTCTTTACCTGCAATCATGATGATTATAACAGGCTACTTCTTCTCCAAAAATGCTGAATACATCCATACCAGCTTTTCCTGTTCTCGTATATAATCGCTCATGAGGGCATTCGTACCTTCATCATCAACATCACCAGACATTTTTAGTAATGCCCGTTCTTTGATCAACAGCGTTTTAAATCCATCTAGCACCGCCTGAACAGAGGCATAACCATCCGATACATCCTTTTTCTCTTTGATGGTTGAAACGTTTATATAATCAGTATACCTATGTAGCGGTGTATACCCAAGGGTTAAGATGCGTTCTGCTATTTCATCGATCTTAATCAGGGCATCATTATACAGTTCTTCAAACTTTACGTGTAACTCAAAAAATTTATCTCCTTTGATATTCCAATGAAAACCACGGGCATTCATATAGAACACCTGGTAATTAGCCAAGAGATCATTTAATCCTTTGGCGAGTGATGGGGTATCCCGCGTTTCTAACCCAATTTGATTTGTCTTTGCCATAGGTATTCGTGTTTACTTAAAAGTAGTATTTTTATAGCACTGATCGCTATGAGAAAAATCATATTTACTTTACTTTTTACACTGTTACTGTCACCTGCTTTCAGTCAGACGAAACCGGGCAAAGCAAAAGTTGTAAAACCCCGTTACCATAAAACATGGTATAAGAATCATATCTATAAAAAGAAATGGAGAATAGGGCGCATTAAAGTTGAGCCCGAAAAACAAGGCGTAAAGCGGGTTAAGATGAAAGGCTAAATTATTGCAGTCCTTTTACTACCAGATCAATATTCTTTCTGAAGAAAAACTTTAACGGGCTGATTTGATTGATATGTCCGGTAAGGATGGACCCAAGTAAGATGGTTAAGAACAGGTTGGTAACATCGCGTGTGGAAGATGTTTTTGTAATTTCCTTTTTAAACAGACATTCCAGTGTAAATTTCTCCAACATCTGATCCAATGATTGAATTTCAATTGATTGAACATTGGGCACAGTCGGGTGAAGTATTACCTTTTCCTCGGCCTTTACCGGAAAGGGTTTAACACTCCGCTTAACATCAGACAGGTATCCTACCAGGCTGAGCATAATACCCGGATGCTGGTCACAGGATTCACTTAGTTTATCGCTTAAGTATATAATGCCCTGCAAGCCCTCCTTTGGTTTGGCCTGCAATTCAATCACCCGGTCAAGACACCAAATCCGTAAATAATACAGGAGGATATCTTCCTTTTGAGGAAAATATTTGAAAAATGTAACCTTACTAATTTTAACTTTAGCGCATAATGCATCGACATACAAATCTTCAAATGGTTTTTTGCCGATGAGCTTTAAGGTATTTTCCAGTATATGAACTTTAAGACGTGCCGCCTTTTCTTTCCGTAAACCCATTATAGAATTTCTTTACTCAAGTTTGTCTTTAATTAATACATTTATAAGATGGTAACCAATAGTATTGTGTTTAAACGTTTATTATTCCTTTCAGTTGTTCTCCTATTCGCCAGTTTTAGTTCTTGTAAAAAAGAAGAGCCTATAACCGGCTTGGTTGCCGATTCGGCCATGGTCGTTTCAGCGCATCCACTGGCCTCACAGGTTGGTGTGGACATAATGCGTAAGGGAGGTAATGCTATCGATGCGGCTATAGCTACACAATTGGCGCTTGCTGTTGTTTTCCCGGCTGCCGGAAACATTGGCGGTGGTGGATTTATGGTGCTCAGGCTTAATGACGGCAACGTTGCTGCTTTGGACTATAGGGAAAAAGCTCCTTCCGGAGCCACTACAACCATGTACCTGGATTCTGCCGGAAATGTTATTGAACGGTTAAGCACTGCCGGACATCTGGCTGCTGGTGTTCCGGGGTCTGTTGATGGTATGGTTGAAGCGCATCTCAAATATGGTTCGCTCCCCTGGCATGTTTTAGTACAACCTGCCATTGACCTTGCCTTTACTGGATTTCCGCTGACCGCTCGTGAAGCCCAATGGCTGAATGATGTTCAGGAAAACCTCGCAAAATATAATACTATGCCACCTGATTTTCTGATTCGTGAAGCGTGGAAAGCCGGTGATAGCATTCGGTGGACTGATCTTGGGAAAACATTGGAACGAATCCGGGATGAAGGTCGGGCCGGGTTTTATGAAGGCAAAACTGCCGATGATATCGTAGCCGAAATGAAACGCGGTAATGGCCTGATTACACATGATGATCTTCTGAACTATCAATCCGAATGGCGTAAACCAGTAATGGCTACCTATAAAAATCATAAAATTATCTCCATGCCACCATCATCAAGTGGTGGTATTTGCCTGATCCAGTTACTGAAAGCTGTTGAACCCTATCCACTCAAACGCTGGGGATTTAATTCTCCCAAAACAGTCCACCTCATGGTGGAAGCGGAACGAAGAGTATATGCCGATCGATCCAAATATCTGGGCGATCCGGATTTTTTTGAAGTGCCTTCTGATATCATGATCAGTGAGGAATACATGACAACCCGCATGCAAACATTCAATCCTGATAAAGCCACACCGAGCAGCGAAATTACCTCCGGTAGCATTCCCGGATATGAATCCGAAGAAACAACGCACTTATCCGTAATTGACCCTTTTGGAAATGCCGTATCGGTAACCACAACTATTAATGGTTGGTTTGGCAACTATGTTGTCGTCAATGGATCAGGATTCTTTTTAAATAATGAAATGGATGACTTCAGCGCCAAGCCAGGGGTACCCAACATGTTTGGCGTAACCGGTGGTACAGCCAATAAGATTGAACCCAACAAACGGATGTTGAGCGCGATGACACCTACTATTGTTGAGAAAGATGGTAGTCTGCTGATGGTGGTAGGTACACCAGGCGGCAGTACCATTATCACGTCAGTTTTTCAGGTAATTCTTAATGTAATCGAACACGGCATGGGGATGCAGGAAGCTGTGAATGCTAAACGTATTCACAGTCAATGGCTACCTGATGTTATCGCTCCTGAATACAAAACCTTCACTGAAAAGGACAGTATGAAACTGGTGAATATGGGTCACGAATTTCGCAGCCGAAAATCAATCGGTCGTGTGGATGCTATACTGGTACTGAAGAACGGAAAACTGGAAGGTGGTGCTGATTCTCGAGGAGATGATGCCGCAGCAGGGTTTTAGCTATCCGGATAATTGCACACCAAATCTACATCAACGGATAATTATAACTTCTTAATTACAAACTCCACCCTGCGATTCAGGATTCGCTGCTCTTCGGTATCATTTCCTGCAATGGGTTTAGAACCACCATACCCTTTACCGGTGATTCGCTTTTTATCAATTCCTTTTGAAACAAGGTAAGCCTTAACCCGGTTCACACGTTGCTGCGAAAGTGCCATCAATTGCCGGAATGATCCCCTGTTATCAGTATGCCCGGCAAGTTCAATGGAGACATTTGGATTGTCATCCAGAAACACGGCTACCCTATCCAATTCCGGATACGAATCAGGCAACAGTTCTGCGGTGCTTTGTTTGAATAAAATATGCTGAAGACTAACGGTGGTACCTACTTCAAGTGGTTGTAAACTGAAATTCAATTCAAGGGAATTCATTGTGTATTCCACCAAGTCTATTTGTTCGGCTTTGTTAATAAATCCAGGTGCCTCCAGCTCAACTGTATAATTCCTTTCCATAGGAACGGCAAGCGAATATCCTTGTCCTGTAGACTTATCAACAACGGTAATATCCCTGCTCGTGAATGTGATTGTCGCATTAATTGGTGAGCCCGAAACAGCATGAACCACCCGTCCATAAATTTTAATCTCATTGGAAATTTCTGGTTGTGGAGTTTCCACTTTCTGTTCAACCCTTTCCACCACTACTGGTAGAACAGGTAAAACTTCTTCCTGGATTACTTTTTCTCCCACATAAAAACGAATGTCACCATAGCCATCACTGTTTGTTGTGGACGTATATACTGATAATCCCAGTTTCGCATAAACCCTGTAAAAAAGTTCACGTCCTTCGGTGTTTATGGTAGTGCCAAGGTTAACCGGCTGCGACCATCGGGTAAAGGAATCATCTAGACGTGTGCTATAATATACATCAAAACTCCCCGCTCCTTTTCGTCCATTACTGGAGAAATACAATGTCTGAAGATCGTCACTTAAGGATGGACTCAGCTCCTGGAACTGGGTATTGATTTCCCTACCCAGGTTTTTTGGCTCAGACCACTTTCCATCACCTCCCCGAAAAGTTATGTACAGATCATCGCTTCCATATGTTCCGTACGTTTCAGCAGAGTATACAAATACGTTACCCCCCGCAGTTACTTGCCCGGTATGCAGCGATGACTTATTCTGGAAATATGGTATTGAAATATTTACTGGATGTGACCAGCCAGAAGCTGTTATCCGTGAAATGGAAAGCCCTTGTGTACGCACATTGCCAGATGGATCATAATGCCCCAATAAATACAGTTCCTGTCCATCCGATGAGATTCCAGCTACCGCATTATAGTTCCGGTTATTTAGAGCATTACCTCCATGAACAGGATCTGACCACCGATCCGACAACCAGGTAACATACCAGATGTCACCTGGATCGCGTTTGCCATCTGTATTTTGAGGATGATTGCGTATCGTAAAAAAGAGAGATTTTCCATCCGGGCTTAAAACCGGATTTTGTTCATCATAGGGTGAACTTGCCGGTTTTACGAATCCACCACTTCTGTCCTCTTGTGCAAAACAATACAGTGCAACACTTATAAAACTTAAAAATACAACCAGTTTCTTCATAATAATTCCCTTACATAATCAGTCCACTTCTCGTTGTGTTTATCTCTTACTTACCCATCGATTTTCCCGAACTGTAAAACGCCACGGCAAGTTAGCATCCGGTCCGGCATAGTCAATGCCAATTCGTTTACTGACTTCTATTTCCCGTGAACTATACCTTACTCCATCATCTTCAATCCAAACCTGATTCTTCCACAATTCACACCCATTCATGGTACGGTCTATTCCCAAGGCTACCGATAATTTCCCCGGGCCTGAGGTAAGCTGAAATGGGCTGTGCAAAATTCCTCGTCTGTCCTGCATTTTGGATAATCCCTGCACCGGTTCCACGGCCCGTACCAATATGGCATCAGCAACTCCCTTTTTATTGGTTACTACATTAAACAAATGATGAATGCCATAGCAGACATATACATAGGCGTGTCCGCCAGCTTCGAACATCACTTCATTTCGAGGTGTGAGCTTACGCCCAAAAGCATGACATCCGCGCTCTTTCCATGAATAGGCTTCCGTTTCAACGATTCTTCCACTAGTAATTCCTCTGCCATATGAAGTGACCAGGCACTTGCCTAATAACTCCCGCGCAATGGCAACAACGTCATCCCGTTGATAAAAGTCCTTAGTCAGCTTCATTCTTGTACCTCAAAAACCAAAATAATAATACTATGAAAAAAGTTCTGATGATTCTGTTGCTGGCTGTAAGCATTGCCGCAGAAGCACAAATTCAAACCCCGGCAGCCAGCCCCGCTGCAACGGTTACTACGGTTGTAGGGTTGACTGATGTAAAAATTACCTATGCACGACCAAAAGTAAAGGGTCGTAAAATTTTTGGTGCCGGAAAAGATTTCCTGGTGCCCTATGGTGAGCTCTGGAGAACCGGTGCAAACAATGGTACAGTAATCAACTTTTCTGATGATGTAGTAGTAGAAGGAACAGCCCTGAAAAAAGGTGATTACCTCTTGCTTACTATCCCAGGTGCTAGTGAATGGACAGTGATTTTATACAGCGATGTGGCCATGGGTGGAAACACTGCTGCATACGATAAAACTAAAGATGCTGCACGGTTTACCGTGAAGTCTGATAAACTCAATGAACGTGTGGAAACCTTTACCATGAACATCAGTGATGTTGCAGATGATAATACAAATGCTAAAATCCAGTTAGCCTGGGAAAATACTTCTGTTAAGTTTGGCGTAACGGTTGATTATGATGCTAAAGTAATGAAGGCCATTGAAGCCGGAACGAAAGTAAACCCGAACAACTACATTGCCGCTGCTAATTACTATTATGATAACGGCAAAGACCTTAAGAAGGCACTTGAGTGGATTACCATTGGTATTGACCAGGGAAATCCGAATGCATTCTGGACAATTCACACAAAAGCAAAAATTCAACTTGCTCTTGGCGATCACAAAGGTGCATTAGCAACTGCCCAATCATCACTTGATAAGGCGAAAGCTGCACCAAGTGATTTTGGATACATCAAAAACAACGAAGATCTGATTGCTAAAATCAATGCAGAGATGCCTAAAACTCCTGCCAAGAAAAAATAATCTTCAGCTACAGAAATTAAAGTAGGAGGCAGTTCCAATTAATTTTGGACTGCCGTCCT
>CAZCRJ010000155.1:0-6541 GCA_964501015.1 uncultured Roseivirgaceae bacterium
CCAGAGAATCAATCAGGTGTACAACGTGATCGTACACATCGTCATAGAAACGGGAGTTTTCTTCATCAATCAGGTCTACTTTATCTTTTAGCAGGGTAGAAAGTGCATCGCGCAACGGATACACTGCCTTGCGTAAGTAAATAAGTTCTTTTTTTAAGGTTTGAATTTGTTGAAAGGTATGTTCGGATTGATTTTCGTAGAGGCTTTCTTCAATGTCTTCAATCTGATCACCAATGGCGTCCAGAATGGTGTAATAATTGTCAACAATGATATCGATAAGCCTGTACAGGAGATAATCAGCCTTCTTTTTCCGTACCCGGCCCTGGTTTAGCCGGATGCGTTCCCGGAAGGCATCGAACAAGTCGCCCTCTTTTTGCTGAAACGTAATCAGGTAGTTCTCGCCCAGCACAAAACTGATTTGTTCATATTCTATTCGTGTTCCATTAATGCTATACAGCATTTTCATGGTAAAGAAAATATAGTCATCATATTCTTCTGCTTTAGGGCGCTGGTCATTCAGCACATCATCAATAAGCAGGGCGTGTAGGTTGAAGTGGTTTTGAATTTGATCCATGAGCATCGGGTCATGAAGCCCATCCAGGTTAATCCAGTTTACCTGTTTTGGTTTAACTTTTTCAACTAATTCGTCAAGGGATTGAACGGTATGCTTTTCATACTCTTCAAGATTGTAGGAGATAATTTCCAGAATGGGGCTGGAGGGCTTCTCTGTTAAAGAATGACTGCTTTCTGGAGAGGACATGAGGGTAGCGGAAACAGTATGATTAACCAATAAACCGATCTCCAAGATAAGCCGAAGTTCGCATTAAACCATAACCCGATAACCTGAATTAGTATTTTGAAAGCGCTTGAGTGGGTTGTATAATTGTGCCTCATGTCGCTACGCCTCGAAGATATTAAGGTTCCCATCGCCCGCGAGATGGATGAATTTGAGCAGAAGTTCAGGGATTCAATGAAAACGCGCATCATGCTGCTGGATCGGATCATGAACTATATCGTGAAGCGGAAGGGAAAGCAAATGCGGCCCATGTTTGTTTTTCTGAGTGCCGGAACGTGTGGTACCATCAATGATTCTACACACCGTGGCGCTGCCCTGATTGAGTTGCTGCATACAGCCACCCTCGTGCACGATGATGTAGTAGACGAGGCGAACTACCGCAGAGGCTTTTTTTCCATCAACGCCCTCTGGAAAAATAAGGTAGCCGTATTGGTAGGCGATTTTCTCTTGTCGAAGGGATTGTTACTTTCGGTCGAAAACAAGGACTATCAGTTGTTGAATATTGTTTCCAATGCCGTTCGCGAAATGAGTGAAGGGGAGTTGCTGCAAATTGAAAAATCAAGAAAACTGGATATTACTGAAGAAGTCTATTACCAGATCATCCGGCAAAAAACAGCTTCCCTTATTGCTTCGTGCTGTGCGGTTGGGGCCAGTTCATCAGGGGCATCGGAAGAGGTGATTGCTACCATGCGCACGTTTGGCGAAAAAATTGGAATGGCCTTCCAAATTAAGGATGACTTATTTGATTATGGAGAGGAGGAGATCGGTAAACCACTTGGCATCGATATCAAAGAAAAGAAAATGACGTTGCCCCTGATCTATGCGTTATCAAAAGCAGGTTGGATGGAAAAACGAAAGATCATCAGTATTGTACGGAACAACAGCGACAAGCCTAAAAAGGTCCAGGAAGTAATTTCATTTGTTAAGCAATCGGGAGGCATTGACTATGCGAACGAGGTGATGAACCGGTATCACCAGGAAGCCCTTTCACTGGTCAGCAATTTGCCGGAAACAGACTATAAAAAATCGCTGATTCAATTAGTGCAGTATACGATTGCGCGGAACAAATGATTTCACTTCTTCAAGCCCAATAAATTTAAACCCCAACCGGTTCCGATAAGGGTTTCATGTGCTACCTAACTAATAATTATAAAACAGACATCCGGTTTCGACCGGCTTCCAGAATGGCATAGTCTTTAATCGCCTGGTAATTCGATGGGTCGAGATTTTCCAATGCTGATCCTGTTTCTTCCGGAAGGAAATCACCGTCAAGGTTCCACCATTGTTGCGCACGGTCGCGGGCCGATTTTTTATCCACTTCAAAAAGGTTAATACAGGAATCGGAGATGATCCACGGCTTTTCAATAGAGCTGTATTTTTCAAAGATCAGGCTTCGCATGTGTGTTCCGTTTGTCTGATTATTGAAATGCGAAATGGTATACGACATGGTTTCTGGTTCGGTCATCACCATATCCCAGTATTTTTTGGAGGCTACAACCTCTGAAGTAGTTAGCATGTACCCAAACCCCGTCTCAATGGGCTCTTTTGTTATCGGGCAGCGGGCTTTAAGTTGCTTTTTGGGGCTTTTGCCAAGGAGTTTTTCAATGAATGTCATGGTCGTCCTGTTTACACTAGTAGATACTCTAAACCAGTGGAATAGTTGCATGTAGGACGTTAAAAAATCCTAAAATGTTACAGAAGATTGTGTAATACTTACCGTACCCCTGCTGTTATACCTTTTTCTTCAGGCTCTTTTCGTAGTTGGTGAAGAATTCTTCAAGGCGTTCGATAGGAATTTTCTTGGCAATGATCTTCTTCTTCTCGTCAATGATGTACAACATCGGAGTGGTCATTGCATCGTACAGGTCGTGGTAGGGACCAACGTAGGTGCGCGGACCGTTAACGGTGATCCAGGTCATTTTAAATTGCTTAATATAATCCCTCATTTTTTTCATGGAGGTATCGGCACTCACTGCGAATACTTCAACATCGAACTTGGTTTTATTCTTGGTATAGAAGTTTACCAGTTTTGGTGTTTCCGTTTTGCAGAATCCGCAATCCGGGTCAAAAATGAATAGGATGGTGTACTTGTTCTTGATGTCGTGCATCGACCGCGCCTTCAGGTTCTCATCCTGCATAATCAGGTTAGGCGCAGCATTGCCGATAAGGCTCTTGCGCAGCCGGTCGGCATGCTCTTTAATATTCTTGCGGTACCGTTCATTGGCCCAGTAATTCATTTCACCGGTTTCAAAGTATTTGTCGTTGAGGTAAACGAACACTTCATCCAGCCCCATAATTTCCGGGTTCTGGTATTTTAACACCAGGGTGAACACCATATACTTATAGGTTTCCTGGTTTTTTTTTGCCCTACCCACCAGGTAATCGATAGCTTTCTTCAATGAATCGGGTTGAGGCGGATACAGCCGATCCAAATACTCATTTACTTTTTGACTATACACCGGTTGTGGTAAACGAATCAGCGCATCATCACCTATATCAAAGTTGTCGAAGAAATGAGCGCGGTAATACCGTAGCTGAAAGGTAGAATCGATTTTACCATCAGCACGCTTTGGCGGTTCCGGAATGTCAACCCTTCGGGTAGATTTCAACAGGCGGGCAGTCATGGTGCGCGGATTAGCCGCAATAAGTTTTGTCTGGTAGTCCTGAACAGACTCGTTCACTTTGGCAAATCCATCGCGTGCAACTTTCTTTTTGGTTTCGTCTTTCAGGGTCGTGTCTTGTAATACCTTAATGAATGGCTCCGCCTCCTTATTCCGCTCCATGTTAAAGAGCATGTTATCAAAAAAGAGTTTGTTGTCTAAATCATTTTTGACGACCATGTTTTTAACCACATCGTCTTTGGTTGATTCCAGTGTAAAATGTTGGTTGGAGCCTATGACAAATCCAGGCTCAAAAAGCCGGGTTTTGTCCAATACCAGGAAATAGACACCCTGGGGAAGGGTCTCTTTACCATCAAATAAAAATTCGCCCTTACTGTTCACTTTTGCAGTATCCCTAACATAGGTGCCTTCAGCATAATAATAGCCCAGGTAAATGGTGGTGTCCGCGAGGCCGGTAATTTTAAATTTCAGCTCATACCCGGTTTTTTGCTGGGCCGAAGAAGTGAAACTGACACTTAGTATAATCAGAAATGGTAGCAATACCCTGTTCATATCCATCAATTTTGAGCTTCAATATTATTACTTATTCTGCTCTGAGGCAATTTACATGCCGTATACACTTTTAATTGCAGTGTTGTTTGGGCAGTAGCCTTTACCAATGGTATTGCCGTTCATGAATTTTCCTAGTTTTGTGCGCCTGTAGTCAACTATGTCACTTCGCGTTACCCATCTTACCAAACGCTACAACACGCAAAAAGCGGTTGATGATATCTCTTTTGAGATTGAAACCGGGGCTATTGTTGGTTTCCTAGGCCCGAATGGCGCTGGTAAGTCCACTACCATGAAAATTGCCACCACCTACCTTCCGCCTACGGATGGCGTAGTGATGGTCGACAACTGGGATGTTACCGTGAATCCGATGGAGGTAAAAAAAATCATTGGCTACCTTCCGGAACATAATCCTCTGTATACCGACATGTATGTACATGAATACCTGCGCTTTATTGGCGGATTGTATGGGTTAAGCGGAAAGCGTTTAGCCAACCGGGTAGGAGAGATGATAGAACAATGTGGATTGACGCGCGAGCAAAACAAAAAAATAGAGATGCTCTCCAAAGGATATAGGCAACGCGTAGGCCTGGCCCAAGCCCTTATTCATGACCCCAGTGTATTGATATTGGATGAACCGACCTCAGGACTTGATCCCAATCAACTTGTTGAAATCAGGAAGCTGATCCGAGACATCAGTACGAATAAAACAGTGCTTTTTTCCACACACATCATGCAGGAAGTACAAGCGTTGTGCGACCGCGTAATAGTGATTAACAAAGGGAAAATAGTAGCGGACGATACCCTTCAGAAACTATTGAGTCATTCCATTGGTGGTAAAGTTGTACGGGTGGAGTTTGAGCAACCCGTATCACATGAAGCGCTTGCATCCATTGCCGGGGTGGTTCGCGTGGAGGTACTTACCGAAACCAGTTTCACCCTTGAATCGGACGGAACAATGGATATACGCCCAGAACTTTTCCGCTTTGCTTCAGAAAAAAATATTTCCCTGGTAGGGCTAAAACTGGAAGAACACTCATTGGAGAATATTTTCAGATCCTTAACGAATGAACCTGTTGAGTAATCTTGAACCTGATCGAAACCCGTGCTTTTTCTTACTTTTACCGGTTGAAAAAGTGACTGCCGGCTGGTCTAATGGCAAGAATATAAAACGCATAACTACCTCGTGATACGGATCCTGTCAAAAGAGTTTAATAATTTCCTGAACTCCCTGATTGCATACATTGTAATTGGTGTGTTCCTGACAGCCATTGCATTGCTGATGTGGGTGTTTCCGGAAACCTCCGTGCTGGAGTATGGCTATGCCGATATGGATACGCTGTTCTCCCTCGCACCCTATGTCTATATCTTTTTAATTCCGGCCATTACCATGCGTAGTTTCTCCGAAGAGAAACGGGCCGGAACAATGGAGCTCCTGCTCACCCGACCCCTTTCGGATTGGGATATTGTTTTAGGAAAATATTTTGCCAGTTTTTTGTTGGTTGGATTTTCAATTCTACCAACGCTCATCTATTATTTTTCTATTCGCCTGCTGGGCGATCCGATTGGCAACATCGATTCTTCCGGGGTGGTGGGTTCCTATGTTGGGTTGATTTTATTGGGCGGAGTTTTTTGTTCGGTGGGCATTTTGGCATCTTCTATCACCCGCAACCAGATTGTAGCGTTTATCCTTGCAGCATTTCTATGTTTTCTCCTATATGCAGGATTGGATTCCATTGCCACTATTAATGTGTGGTCCGCTCAGGCATTGTTGATCAAGCAACTCGGTATACTGTATCACTATGAAGCTATGGGAAAGGGATTGATCGACAGTCGTGATCTTATTTATTTCTTCAGCATTGCGTTTCTTTTTCTGCTGATCACCAAACTAATAATCGGCTCCCGGTCATGGTGAATCTACGCGGAAAAAAAACAGGTGATTTTCTTTTGCTGGCCAACGGAGTGGTACTGGTTGCATTACTGAATTTGGTGGCCTCTCAACATTTTTTCAGAATTGATCTTACTGAAGAAAAACGGTTTTCGATTAAAGAGCAGACAAAGTCATTGCTGCGTGATCTGGATGACCAGGTATACGTGGAGGTCTACCTCGAAGGCGAACTGAACGCGAGCTTCAGACGGCTGAAGAATTCCATTCGTGAAGTTCTGGATGAATTCCGAATCTACTCCGATAACAAGGTGACGATTACCTTTATCGACCCCACTACAGCCTTTAGCCAGAAAGCAAGAAATGAATACATCGAAGAACTGGCTATAAAAGGAATAACACCTACCCGTGTTGTGGAACGTAAAGATGGCCAGACACTGGAGAAGATGATTTTTCCGGGGGCCCTGGTATCGTATGGTGGTATGGAAACTGGTGTGATGTTGCTAAAAGGAAATAAGGCCTTTACACCAGAAGAAGAAATCAACCAATCGATTGAAGGCCTTGAATATGAACTGGCCAATGCCATACATGAACTTACTAATGTTGACCGCAAGCGGATTGGGTTTGTTCAGGGGCATGGCGAGCTGGATAGTTTAACGGTTGCCAGTTTTAACAATGCCTTGCTTGAAA
>CAZCRJ010000156.1:0-6525 GCA_964501015.1 uncultured Roseivirgaceae bacterium
ATCCGTACGAGGTGAGTGAAGTGGTTAGCGTACTGATGGTAAATGGATTCAGCGTTGTCTTCGGTAAACTATATACCTCGGCAGATTTTACACTCGCTCCGAATTTTTTACTTTCTGTTTCCAGAAGAACCTTGGCGGCAGAAGTGGACAAGAACCGTTTATCTTGTTTGCTTCCGGAAGGCAAGGCAATTCCAAATGTTGCGGTCTGGTTAACTTCCGTTACATTTTTTTGTCCATAAATATTTAGTGAAAAAAGAAGAGCGATGGAAAGAAGTAAAGTTTTCATAAGGGGTAATGCTGTAAATGCTGTTTTAGCAATTTACCGGAATTCGATTTATCCTGAAACAGAAGGTAAACAAAACTATTCCCCTAAGTGATAGCAGGGGATAAATTCCGGGTTTGATAAATATTCCTCCTCCGCGTAAGAGGAATACGCGTAATCAGTATTTTTGTGTCTGATTTTAGTATAGCCTATGACACCACCCAAACTTTTACTGCTCACCGATTTCTCCCCCTTATCTGCCCTGGCCATCGAATATGCCGTACGCCTGGCCGGCCCATTGCATGCTGATTTTACAATTCTGAACATTGTTCGGCTGGAAGGTATACCCAAAGCCAATCTGAAAATGAAGACCATCGAAAAAAGTATGCTTCAGCTTTCAGAGGAAGAAGGGCGGGCGTTGGTGGAGAATATCCGCAAGCAGATCAAAGGAAATTATACCCTGTCGTTTAAGGCCGTTCGTGCCCATACCGTTGCCGATGCTGTTACCCGTTTTGTGGATAAAAACCACGTGAACATGGTGGTGATGGGATCGCGGGGCGCTTCAACGTTTAAAAAAATCAGGCTGGGCGGTACTACCGTTTCCGTGATTGATGCCTGTAAGGCGCCTGTCCTGGCAATCCCAGAGTTAGCTGAGTTCACCGGCTTGAAAAATATGGTTTATGCCACCGATTTGAAAAACGTTGCAAAAGAACTCGACATCATCACCGAGTTTGCCACCCTTTTCGATTCACGGGTGCACATGATCAACGTGCTTCCGGTAATGGATAAAAAAGCCGAAGAAGAAAAAGATGCGACAGAACGGCTCGTGCATCAACATCCCTACAAAAAGGTTGACTTTAAAATGATCCTTGATGATGATATCCCGGGTGCCATCGACCGATTCATCCAGCAAACCAAATCAGATTTGTTGACCACCTTTACGCATACCCTAAGCCTGGAAGAAAAACTTTTTGCAAAGTCGGTTACGCGGAAGCTTGCCTACCTCGGAAGAATTCCGCTGTTAGCCGTGAAGCGGAAATAAATTTTCCTGGGAAATTCTAAATGAAAGCAGTTGTTTATACAACCTATGGTTCGCCCGATGTACTGCGGGTGGAAGAAGTAGAAAAGCCTGTACCGGCAGAGCATGAAGTACTGCTAAAAATTCATGCTTCCGCTATAAATTCCTGGGATTGGGATCTCCTGCGCGGAAAGCCCTACCTGTATCGATTGATGTTTGGTCTGTTCAAACCAAAGAGCAGGTTCAGAATTTTGGGAGCCGATATTTCAGGAATAGTGGAAGCAGTGGGCAAGGATGTAACTCGGTTTAAACCTGGTGATGCCGTATTCGGAGACATCTCCGAACATTGGGGTGGCTTTGCCGAATATGTCTGCGTAAATGAAAAGGCGCTGACACACAAACCAGAAAAACTCTCGCATGAAGAAGCGGCATCCATACCCCAGGCTGCCGTGTTGGCGTATCAAAGTTTATTTGATCACCGTACAGTTAAGCCTGGAGATGCCGTATTGATAATAGGAGCAGGTGGAGGCGTAGGCACATTTGCCTTGCAGATGGCCAAGGCAAGCGGTGCAGCAGTTACGTGTGTTGACCGAAAAGAAAAATTGGACATGCTGCGTTCGCTTGGCGCGGATGTGGTGATCGACCATATTCAGGACGATTTTAGTAAACGGGATACGCGCTATGATGTGATCATCGATGTAGTGGCGAACCATTCCATTTTTACTTACAACCGATGCCTAAAACCCAACGGCCATTTCGTTATGGTAGGCGGCACCATTTCTTCCTTGCTGCAGGCAGCGCTTATCGGTCCGCTTCTTTCGAAGATGGGAGGCAAGAAACTTGGTATTCTTATCCATGAAGCAAACAAGAACATAAACCAAATCCTTGAATTTTATCAGGAAGAAAAACTGAAGCCCATTATTGACAAAACCTATCCGCTGGACGAAGTGCCGGCAGCCATGCAGTATTTTGGTATCGGACTTGTGAAGGGGAAGGTGGTTATTTCAGTTGTGGGTGGTAAGGAATAAAAGGATAAACCATAGTTGAAATTCGTCAAAAGCAAACGATTAATAATGAGTATAATCCTGAGTTTTATTTTATTTTTTTCAGTGGAAAGTAATCCACCTGGCACAATAAAGATCAAAGACTACTATGTTGACAAAACGGAGATTTTGAATATTCATTGGTTAGAGTTTATTCATCAGAAAAGTAAGGAGTTAAATTCGGAAGAAATAAAGGAGATTATACCAGATAGTTCCAACACGTGGTATGCCCTTCCTTCAAACAGGTATAAGCCAATTGTACTTATAACGTATGAACAGACTGAGGCTTATTGTTCATGGCGATCTGAGATGGTAAGTAGGAGAACTGGTAGAAAGGTTACGTACCGATTGCCTACACCCGCTGAATGGAAAGAAATAGCTGGGGAAGTATTACAGTGGGACTTGAAACAGGTCGAGAAAGAACTTAGGATGGTTCATAGAAAAGTGGAAAAAAACAGTGGGCGCTATTTGCTACTTGATAGAATAAATCCAAAAGAAAGAATATATGATATTTTTTGGAATGTATCCGAAATGACACTTGAAAAGGGAATTGCTATGGGATCGAATAATAATGAACTGGCAGCTTTACAAACTAATTTAATAAGAGAATTTTACTATTCATCTGTTGATAAATTTATTGGATTCAGATGCGTGGCTGAAGTAGAATGACGATGATCTTTTCATTACTCATGAATTTACATTTTTGTTGGTGTCAACATCTTCCCGCATAATCCCCAGCACGGCTTGACCACGTTGAAACAGTATCGTACTGAAACCAGAAGATTTTGTGTTACCTTCCACATTCAAATGGTCACTTCCCGGAATATGCCCACACCCCTAAAACGCCACATCCATTTACAACCCCTGAGTCACGATCATCACCAGGGGTTATTGCTTTGCTTTAAAATACGGGAAGGGTTTAAGCGTAACGTTGATCCTGAGCGCATCAAGCGCTATGCCGATTGGTTTTGGGAACACCACCTGGCCGAACATTTTATGGTGGAGGAAAAGTATGTTTTTCCGATACTGGGGGAAGGACATGAGCTCATTAGACAGGCAGTGGATGAACATCGTAGGTTGAAATCACTTTTTGATCGGAAAGATGAACAGGAATCGACCTTACCGTTGATAGCCAGTGAGCTGGAAAAACACATCCGTTTTGAGGAGCGTATTCTATTTAATGAAATTCAGCGAGTGGCTACTCCGGAGCAATTGGCGGTTTGTGAGCAAAAGCACAACACCGCTGCGGCCTGTGAGCCGTGGGAGGATGAATTCTGGAAGAGGTAATATTTTCCGCTGATGTAAATCAGGTCATAAAAGGTTGTGTTTTCCTTTGGGGGTAGCGCAGATGGGTTAATTTTGATCATAGAATTCCTTCATGGAATACACGCTAACCACCGATGATCATGAAATGGACATACAGTTTTCAACATAAGCTCACCGCCTCCCTGGTATTATTTATAGTCATTGGTCTGGTGATGTTCACCAACTTGCGTGAACGCACCAACTCTTCTCAGATTAACGAAGCAATTTCTACCATTTATAACGACCGGTTGATGGTGGAGAGTTATATCTTTCAATTTGCTGAACATTTGCACCAGGTAATTGATGTGTTGGATAATCCGGAACTTACGGAGGCTATGAAGCAACGCCAGGCGGTTGAACCTGTACAGGAAATGAAGATATTACATCAGGCCTATCACGAAACCAGGCTTACACCCGATGAAGAAATTGCGTTCAATGATTTTACACAACTATCCCATTCCATTGAGGCGCATATTAAGGCAGGTAAATTTGACGAAGGCAAAAAGGCATCACGAGAAGCGCTGAAAGTATTAAGTCAGTTATCCATCATCCAGGTAAAGGAAGCTAAACTGCAGCTAACGCATGCGCAAAAGTTGTTTAGCTCAACAAACCTGAATGCCCGGTTTGAAATGGGTGTTTTAATTGTGGCGTTCTTACTGGTGCAGGCACTGTTATTCGCCTCCAGAACACTTCAGGTAAATAAAATCACTCAGCATTCTGGGTTAAATTAATTTAAATGAAAAGGATCATGCACTCACCTACATCTATTTTGTAGCCATATATCCGCTGGAGTAGTGCCAGTATTCAGATTCGATTAACTAAGAAGGAGTGTACTTCTGTGCTTACCTAAAGAACAACAACCCCTACAGGAAAAAATCAATAGATAAGAATTATAAACAACATCAAATACACCTAATATGATTACAAAACTTGTTTTAAGCCTGAAGAGCAACGGACGCCTGCTTTACGTTTGTCTCCTCTTAGTTTTCCTCTCCACACATTCTTTTGGTCAGAATTGGTCGAGCGATGGAAATTCGTATTACCGGATCGAAAAGAATGAAATTGTTCAGTATACGTTGCCGGGTAATGTGGCCAGCGTTGCCGTCTCGGCAAAACAGCTCACCCCAAAGGGAAGTACTGCTCCGCTAACAGTAAGTTACTTTGCCTTTACAAGCGATCAGCAAAAAGTATTGCTGTTTACCAATACCAAGCGCGTATGGCGGCTGAACTCCAAAGGCGATTACTGGGTACTGGATATAAAAACAGGTGCCCTCAATCAGTTGGGCAAATCCCTACCACCATCGTCTTTAATGTTTGCTAAATTTTCACCTGATGGAAAGTCGGTAGCCTATGTAAGTGAAAACAATATTTATGTAGAAGACCTGGCAACATACCAGACCAAACCCATGACAACTAATGGTTCTGTTACACTGATCAACGGCACTTTCGACTGGGTATACGAAGAAGAATTCAATTGCCGGGATGGCTTTCGCTGGAGTCCGGATAGTAAGTCTATTGCCTATTGGCAATTGGATGCCAGCAGCATCAAGAAGTTTTATATGATCAACAATACGGATGATGTCTATGCTGAATTAATTCCACTCGAATATCCCAAAGTGGGTGAAACGCCATCGGTGGCAAGGGTTGGTGTGGTAACTATCGCGGATGCGAAAACCACTTGGATGAATGTTCCGGGTGAACCGGATCAGCATTATATTGTTCGTATGGAATTCATTCCGAATACCAATAGGCTGCTCATCCAGCAATTGAATCGGAAGCAAAATCAGAGCACGTTGTATGCGGTGGAAACATCCACAGGAAACAGTACCGTTATTAACCGTGAATCGGATAACGCATGGGTAGATGTTGTGGAAACCGGAAGCACACGTTCCATTGATTACACCAATAATTTCATGTGGAGCACCGATGCAAAGAGTATATGGTGGATTAGTGAGAAGGATGGATGGAGACATTTATACCAGGTTGGATTGGATGGAAAGTCTGATCGACTGATTACCAAAGGGGAGTATGACATCATTGATTTGAATTATATCGATGAAAAAAAAGGCTATGTATATTTTATGGCTTCACCCGATAATGCCACGCAGAAGTACTTGTACCGGACTCGGTTAAATGGTTCGGGCCAACTTGAACTGTTGAGCCCTGCCGACCAAAAGGGCACACATGATTACACCTTCTCCACCAATGGTAAGTATGCAACACATTCTTTTTCCAATCACTTCACACGGCCATCGCGCGAGATGATAGTGGTGGAAAAGCATAAACCTGTAAATGCACAGGAAAGCATTGCTGCTAAACTAAGTACCCTTCAGGAAGAGAAGACCACTGAGTTTTTTAAAATCACCACTAAGGATGGCGTGGAGATGGACGGCTGGATGGTGAAGCCAAAAGATTTTGATCCAAACAAAAAATACCCAGTTGTATTTTTTGTGTATACGGAGCCAGCCTCAACCACGGTGGTTGACCGGTATGGTGTTGGTCGGAACAGACTATACATCGGTAGCATGCGCGATGATGGATACATCTATATTTCGCTTGATAACCGTGGAACGCCAGCGCCAAAAGGAAGAGCGTGGCGAAAATCAATCTACCGGCAGATCGGCAGAGTGAATATCCAGGATCAGGCTATGGCGGCAACAGAAATTCTGAAATGGAATTATGTTGATCCGGAACGTATAGCAGTTTGGGGTTGGAGTGGAGGCGGATCGGCCACGCTAAACCTGATGTTTCAATATCCTGAAATCTATAAAACCGGAATATCCGTTGCAGCGGTTGCCAACCAATTGACCTACGACAATATTTACCAGGAACGCTTTATGGGTTTACCCCAGGAGAACAGGGAAGATTTTGTAGCAGGATCACCTATGACCTACGCC
>CAZCRJ010000157.1:0-6519 GCA_964501015.1 uncultured Roseivirgaceae bacterium
ACATGACTGTTGAAGCAGATTCGGTTTTAACCGTTGTATTTAAAACCGACAAAAGAGGAAACAGGGTTGGTTCCATTCGGTACTATCAGGGAGGGTCAGGTCATGCGATCAAGGCAATAACCAATGGATACATTATTGTTGGAGACAAATTAAAATTGATACAAAGTCCTTCGGGTTTGATTGGTGTGTATTCCACACACCTGCTTCATATCAGTAACAATCTGGATTCATTGTCCACGAAATACTTACAGGATAATAGCACTAACCCAATCAAAGTCAGCTATAAAGGTGTTGGCCTCACGATAACACCGGATAAAAAGCCGGTGATCCTGGGAACTTATCAGACAAGCCTTGATGCACCCGAACGACCTTATTTGCAAACCCTCAGCGCTGATTTGCAGAATGAGGAATGGTATTATGAATTCGATCTGATCAACAAAGACTACAGGCTTACGAAGGCTGTTCATTACAATTCAGGGGATATTATCTGGGCTGCTTCCATAGCACTGGAACAGCAAAATTTTGATGATTCATATGTTTGTATCCCTAATGTAATTGAAGGACTCAACTATAAGAACTATAGTTTAACAGGCGAATCGTCCAGTCAAAAATTCAGGCCTAACGACATTCAGCCATCCAAAACGTTGTCGTTTGGATTTGGTGTTGTTGGTACCCGAGCCAACAGTAATAATAATTATTCCAATATTTTCTTTTTGCGCACTGATGTTCAGGGCTCAATTATACCGGGAAGTATTAAATATTTCGATGCACTGATTACCGGAAGGATGGAAGAGGTTCAGGAAAATTGTACGGATCCGCTGAACCCCACACTTCCTCCATTCCCATGTTCTGAAATACAGGATTACGGTACAGCCTTAACATCAACCAGTGATGGTGGATTTGTTCTTGCAGGTCATTTTACCACCACCGATTCATCAGACGATATCGTGCTGATCAAGCTAGATGCGTTTGGAACTGTACTTTGGGTGAAGACTATCGGAGGAACGGGGCGTGAACAAGTAAGCACAATCCTCGAAACTGAAGATCAGGGATTGCTGCTTTGCGGAACAAATGTGGTGGGCAATGTTCCTTCTATATTTTTGATTAAGACAGATAAAAATGGTGAATTGAAAAATTAAGTGATATGAAGAAATCTTTACAAGCAATTTTCACGAGAGTTCTTTTACTACAGCTGGTATTTTTCCTTTATCAGAACCATGTAACGTTTGCGCAGGATATGGTTTTTGCACAGGTGTCGGCAGATGATGCCACGAGCCCGTTACTGGCGGGTGCTGCAAACCAGGTTGTGCTTGGGTTTACGGTAACCCGTACAGGCGTAAATACGGCAACAAATTTTAACAACCTTACTATTTCTACAGGATCTACTGATCCGAATTCGGTATTCAGTTCGGTTGCCTTGTATAAAAACACTGCCAATACCGGGTTTGCAAACGCATCCGTTATAGGGACCGCAACCGCAACGTTAAATCCCAACAACATTACATTTGCCAATGTAACGTATCATGCATATCCTGCTGGAGCAGGGGGTACAGACGTAGCCGTCTATTTCTATGTTGTGGCTACGATAAAACCCGATGTAGCAACAACTGTTGCCGGAGTTCCTTCTATCCAGTTGTCATTCACCCAAACCAATGTAGGATTCTCAGCATTATCAGCAGCCAACTTTTCAATTTCAGGAACTACATATTCTTTCCAGGGACTGGAGGCTACTATTGGTTCCCTAAATTCAGCAGCCGTTAACAAAGTAGCAACATCACCTTTAGTGGGCGGCACAACAGGAGCTGCAATTTTTGGCTTTTCCCTGACTTCCAGTATCAGTCAGACAGTTTCCGAGATCTATATTAAACTAACGTCTGACCCAGCCGGAATTCTAAGTTCCTATTCCCTGGTGAGTTCAATCGATGCGGATTTTTCAACTGCTGGAGATAACACCACCATTGCTGATGGAATTACCTTTACATTCCCGAATAATGCAACTGAATTACGCATCGGCAATCTCAACCAGGCATTAACCACATCGCCCAAAAATTACTTTCTCGTAGCAAATGTGAGCGGTGCTGTAACAGGCGCTACCCCATCCATACAGGCATCACTTGACCCCGCAAATACCAATAGTTTAACGCTTAATGCGGGCACAAAAAATGGTTCTGCTACCGGGATTAATTACAGTTTTGCAGCGCTTAGCACTACGATTGCATCCTTAAATGTTCCTGCAACCCATAAGGTGGCGACTTCTCCTATTGCTTCCGGCACCAATGGTGTTAGTATTTTTGGTTTTTCCCTAACATCCTCCGGAATCCAAACGGCCTCTGAGATTTACATCCAATTCACCAGCAATCCTTCAGGCGTTTTCAGTTCATATTCATTAGTGAGTTCAACTGATGCAGATTTTTCGACTACAGGCGATAATACAACGATAGCAAGTGGTATTACCTTTACATTTCCAAATACTCCCAATGAACTCCGCATCGGTAATTTAACCCAGGCATTAACGACAACACCAAGAAATTATTTCCTTGTTGCCAATGTGGATCCTGGTGTTACAATTGCCACCCCTCCTATTCAGGCGTCACTCAGTGCAGCCAATACCAACCACATTACATTGAATGCCGGAAGCCGAACAGGATCGGCAACGGGCATTAATTACAGCTTTGCACCACTTACAGCAACCATTGCCTCATTAAATTCAGTAGCAGTAAATAAAGTTGCGCCATCGCCCATCGCTGCGGGTACAAATGGCGTGGCTGTTTTCGGCTTCTCCCTGGCATCAAATGGAAATCAAACAGTTTCTGAAATTTATCTCCAGCTATCCAATAATCCTGCAGGAATTTTAAGTGGTTATTCGCTGGTGGTTTCAACTGATGCTGATTTTTCAACAACCGGAGATAATACTGTAGTGGCGGGAGGAATTACTTTTGGTTTTCCGAACAGTCCCACAGAACTACGAATAGGGAATTTAACCCAGGCAATAACCAGCACACCAAAAAATTATTTCCTTTTGGCCAACGTGTCAGGTGCAGTAAATGTCGGTACCACGCCTATTCAAGTTTCATTAGATGCCGCAGCTACCAATAGTCTGACAGTATCCGGAGGCGCTAAGACGGGATCAGCCACCGGTATTTCGTATAGCTTTGCACCGTTGAGTATGACTATTGGAAGTTTAAATGCCCTTGCCAATAATGTCGCCATTTCTCCGCTACAGGGTACTTCTGCCACGGTAGGCAGACCAATATTTGGGTTCTCGTTAACCTCTAATGGAAGTCAGACAGTATCCGAAATTTTTATCCAACTGACCAATGACCCGGATGGCATTTTTCAAACGTATTCTCTTGTTCGGTCAACCGATACTGATTTCGCAACTGCCGGAAACAATACAACTATTGCAGGAGGAATCACTTTTACATTTCCAAATTCCCCTACTGAGTTAAGGATTGGTAATCTTGCAGAAGTGATTACATCAACCGGAGGCAACTTTTTCCTGGTAGCCGATGTAACCGGAACTGTGACTACAACAACATCCGCTATTCAGGCCTCACTTGATGCTGCCAATACCAATCATGTAGGTGTAAATGACGGCTCGGTAACGGGTTCCGCAACGGGCAATACTTACCTGTTTACTCAATCCTTCGCTTCGGATATTATCCTTCAGGGAGGTACAACTTCACAAATTGCCTATGCATCTTTTCAAACACCTACCAACCTTACCAGTGCGGGGAGTGCAAGCCTTGGTAATTTCCGTATCCGGGATGGAGGGGCCAGTGCTGATGCTGATGGTATTGGCACAACACTTACTGATCTTTCCATAAGCATTTCAAATTCAGCCAATGTTAGAACAGTAGCCGTTTTTGATGGCACAACCCTACTTGCTGAACTATCGGCAGCACCAACGTTAAACTTTACCGGGCTTGCCCTAACAGCAACGGATGGTGGTACCAAAGATTTTATTATTCGCGCAACATTCCAGCAAGTTGTAGTTGATAATCAGGTGATTCAAGTGACCATTACCAGTGCGACAGCCTCGGCTGCAGGCTCCGGTTTTGCTGCCGGAAATGCAGGCGGAGCAACAACAGGTGGATCAGCAAATGATATTGAAGTAACGGCAACCCGTCTGGTGTTTGTTAACCCCGCAAGTTTGCCACCACTAAATCCCATATTCACAGGAACCGTTAATGCCACGCTTGCCGGACAACCCGGTTCCACATTCAACCTAACCGTTGCAGCAGTGGATGGCAATACTAATATTGACCTTGACAACAGCGCAGCGGTGACAATCAACACTACGCCTACCATTAATCCGGGTGGCGATTTTACAGGCAATACAGGATCGCTGGTAAATGGTTTAAGAACATTTGCCATGACTATTGCACAACCCAACACCTATACTATGGGTGCTACGGCTACTGGTCTTACGGCTGCCTCTTCTGCAAACTCAACGTCCTGTACTGTGGAAATTCAGAGTTTGGGGGTATCTATCACTGAAGCAACACTGGAAGCGTGCCAGGTGGGTTCAGCCAATATTTTTACCGCATTGCCCAATCTTGTCTTAACGGAAATCGCCAACTCAGATTTTTCTGTTGGCACGAATGTCACATTCTTATTGATACTCCCCAGTGGTTGGGAATTTTTAAGACCTACCACAACAAGTCCTACCCCTGCTTATAGCGCTCCATCCATTAGTTATACCCCAGGAAGGAATTTCACAGCAGCTACTTTTGAAACGTTTGTGAGTCCATCAATAGCACAATTTAAATATACCGTTAATGGTACCAATCAATTAGATGCGCTCACAATCTCAGGTCTCTTTGTAAAAAATATTGACGGTGTAGCTACTGGCAATCTCTACAGAAGTGGTACGGGAATAATTGCCGGGGTAAACGAAACCAAAGTACTGGGTGTGCTGACAACTGGAGGAGCACCAACAGCCGATTTTATTGTTGAATCAAGTCCAGGTCAGGCGCAAATACAACCCAATGAAGTTAATTTTTCAGTTTTTAGTGCTCCCATCTTGCTTAAAGGTGAAGTACCAGACGATACGCCAATAAGTGGAGGAACATTCAGTGGGCAGGCAGTCAGTTTTAAATTTGTTGGAAACCCGATTAACGAAAACCGCTGGCAGTTTAATCCTGGAAGTTTAAATGAAGGGCTCTATCCCGTCACCTTTAGCTATACAGACCCAGTAACCGGTTGTATCAGTTCGAAAACAAAAGAATTTAATGTGTTTGCAAATGCTATTACCGGACTGCAAAATGAATATTGTGCTAATGACAATGCTGTAAAAAATATCAGTGTAAATCCTGGACTGGTTCCAAGCTGGGGAACTGCTACCGGAAAATTTGGTTTATATTATCCCTCCTACCAGCAAATAGCGGATGTAATCAATAACAATAACGGAACGGTTACTCTGTTTCAGCCAGGCCATGGTCTAATAGAAGGCAATTCGTATTACATAGAAGCCTATTATGGATTCTCCGGACCTGACGCACCCTTCGGTTACATCTCCAATAATTTTGTCATTAGTAATGTTACCGAAAATTCATTTGATATTAATGCCAATGTTACCGGTACCTGGGATCGCCTGGGAGCCTATATCTATCTTCAAAATCCGACCGTACAAAGCGTTACCAATTTTGGCACATACCTCAGGTTTACGGTGAATAACCATGGATTTTTAAATGGTGCGAAACCCTATATTTATGTTGATGGGATTTCCCTTGACGGTGGTCTGAATTATTATTTCTATGGCTATTATACGGTCTCCAATGTAACCACTAACACCTTTGATGTGGCGGTGAGTTTTGCCTTAGGGTTTTCAAGTTATTCCTATGTCAGTATTTATGATTATGAGATCTCCTCATATTATCCAACCATCGGAACCTCTTTGAATTCAAATATCGCCAGGGCCAGTAATTATTATGTGTTTTACTTTGTTACTGACAATAACTGCTCCTCCCCTTATGGGTGTACCTATGGTGTTAATTATACTCCCGTAAACCTCAATCCCCTTCCTGCGGTTGATTTCAATCTCCTTAATCCAACTTATTGTTCCAGTGACAATGCCCCTATTACGCTTACAGGCTTGGGTAATTTGGACGGAACGTATAGCATCAACCCGATAGGAGGTTTGAATGATGCAGGTCCAGGCGCCAATACGGCAACGTTTTTACCAAGTGCTGCTGTTCCAGACACACCAATTGACATTACCTACGCAGTAGTGGATGCCAAAGGCTGTGCAAACTCCATTACAAAACAAACGATAGTATTTTCACCTCCTATTGTAAGTGCTGGCCCAGACCTCACCATATGTAATGATGGTGGCGTGACCAGTGTAGCCATAATTGGAGGGGCACCAACCGCTACGGGTAACGCTCCATTCCAATTTAACTGGACACCGGTAGCCAGTCTGGATAATCACGGAGCGCCAAATCCACGAGCAACGCCAACTGCCAATACCAGTTACACGGTACATGTGACTGACCGTTTTGGATGCCAGGGATCCGA
>CAZCRJ010000158.1:0-6491 GCA_964501015.1 uncultured Roseivirgaceae bacterium
CAGGGTATCGAGCAAACCCTCACTGCGAAGCAACGGCCCCATCCTGACCGGCTGGCTGAAATTTATATTGAACTAACTGATGATCTTTCGTTTGCCCGAACCCAATATCCCAAAAGTCGGGTTACTCACTATTTAAATACCCTGGCTTCAAAAATCCACCTGGAGATTTACAAGAATAAAAAGGAAGACAAAAACAGGTTCATCACCTTCTGGAAATTTGAATTGCCTGCAGTCCTTTACGAATCTAGAAAACAATTGCTGTATGCATTGATAATTTTTGTTTTGGCCGTAAGTATCGGATCGGTTTCAGCCTACTACGATGAAACCTTTGTCCGCCTCATCATGGGCGATGACTATGTTAACATGACCCTTGAAAACATAGAACAGGGTAACCCGCTGGCTGTCTATGGAAAAATGCAAGAGGCTGACATGTTTTTTGCCATTACGTTTAACAACATCAAAGTTTCCTTTTACGCATTTATTGCTGGCCTTTTCTTTTCTGTTGGCTCTGGATTTCTATTGTTTCAGAACGGTGTAATGGTTGGCGCCTTTCTTACGTTTTTCTTAAAGAAAGATTTGCTTATTCACTCCCTTGCAGTAATCATGCTACATGGAACCATTGAGCTTTCTTCCATTGTCATTGCCGGTGCCGCAGGCTTTGTAATGGGCAATAGTTTTTTATTCCCTGGTACTTATTCGCGTTTTGAGTCATTTAAAGCAGGGGTGCTAAAAGGCGTAAAGATTATCGTTGGATTAATCCCATTATTCATCTTAGCCGGGTTTATTGAATCCTTTGTTACCAGGTATACTGGGATGCCGTGGGGTATTAAGACGCTCATTATCGGCCTATCGGCATGGCTTATTCTATTTTATTTCGTTTTTTATCCGCGTAAACTTATAAGGCATGGAAAATAATACCTTCATTGACTTTCAGCAGGCACGCGATTTCAGTAAAAAAATAAATACAACGTTCGAGTTCCTCCGGCAGAATTTTAAACCCCTGATTAAAAGTCTGCTGTTCATTGCCGGTCCACCCATGCTGGTGGGAAGTATCCTGGCCGGAAGTCTTTACTCCGATTACTTTGGATTTATAGGCAGAATGAGCCGTTCTGCTGGTGATGTAAATACCCCTGTCGATTTCCTGGGATCGCCCGTATTATGGCTGGAGATTACCGGTGCCGTTCTCTTTCTGTTTTTGAGCGGGGTAATGATAATTTCGGTTGTCTATAATTATATGCTGGCGTATCAGGAGCAAAAAGCCCCGGTTAGTGATGTTAATACTATATGGGATCGTGTTCGTGCTACCTTGCCCATGTATATCAGCACGGTATTTTTGTTCTGGCTGTTGCTGATCGCTGCTTATGCGCTAGTCATACTAGTCATTATAGGCGCAGCAGCGCTCTCGCCTTTTCTTGCATTCATTGCAGGCGTTGCCATCTTTATTGGATTCATCTATGCGATCATAACTCTTTCCCTCTTGTTTATTATCCGGGCAAATGAACAAAAAGGATTTTTTGATGCACTCGGGCGTGCATTCTACCTTATTCGTGATAAATGGTGGAGCACTTTCGGTCTACTTTTTATTTTAGGGTTAATTCAAAGCACTATCGCCTCATTATTTCTGGTTCCGTGGTACATCAACTTTATGATTTCGATGATGCACTCGCTGGACGGCAGCCCCATTCCTGAAACATCAGCGGTTTCAGAATTGATCAATTCCTTATTTATGACATTTTATTTCCTGACCAGTTTTATTTTATATGCGCTTCCATTAATTGCCCTTGCCTTTCAGTACTTTAACCTAGTGGAACGTAAAGAAGCAAAAGGGTTGATGGCCCGCATCGAAACCTTTGGCCAGGCAACTAACACTACGCGTAAGGATGAGGGGTATTAATTTTTTTCTGTGCGTGGTTTTCTTCGCTGTTGTCAGTCAAGCTGATGCGCAGGACAGCAAACGTCCTGTAGCATACGATAGCAGTGTGGTTGACTTGCGAAGATTTAATCAGGCTGAAGTGGATAACCTTAAATCCGATAGCGATTTTGATTATGGTGAAAGTGTAGCCGCCATAAACCTTTGGGAACGTTTCAAACGATGGATTGCAAATATCTTAAACTTACTGGTACGTACGGTTTCCAATGCCGACTGGTTTAACCTGATGGTATACATTCTGGTTATTGTTGGATTGGCGTATGTGATACTACGGTTGATGCGTATAGATGCACTGTCTCTTTTTTATCGTAACAAAAAATCATCACTGCCTTATGCTGTACTGGAGGAAGATATCCATGGAATGGATTTCGATAAATTGATTTCAGAGGCACTTGAAAAGCATGCGTACCGGTTAGCCATCCGGCTTCAGTTTTTGCAGGCGTTAAAATTACTAACCGACCATCAGTATGTATACTGGCAGCCCGGTAAAACCAACCACGATTACCTGAATGAATTGACAGCTGATCATTTGAGGCAAGGCTTCACCGAACTCAACCACTATTTTGAATATGCCTGGTATGGAAATTTTTCGATAAACGAGGCGCTCTATAAAAAAGTAGACCTGCTTTATAAAAACTGGAAAACCGGCTTCTGATATGCGGAAAGACTGGAAATATATAGCCTACTTGTCTGCTGCCGTCATATTCTATCTTGCTGTTAAACTTCTTTCCCCACGCGAAATCGACTGGACCATTACGTTTCATCACCAGGACAAAAACCCATTTGGCACGTACGCGCTCAACACTGTATTGCCCATTCTGTTTTCAAAAAGTACTGTACATAAAAGTTATACTACAGCATATGAAGTATATGATACCATACGGCAGCCGGCCAATTTTTTAAGTATCTCCTCTTCGTTTAAACCTGGCAAGGAAGATACCCACGCCCTGTTGAAAAACATTGCTGATGGCGGTAGCGCGTTTATATCAGCGCAATACTTTAGCGGACCCTTTGCCGACACGTTTTCTATTGCTACTTCTGATTATTTTTTTGAAGAGACGAATCTTCTTTTTAACCGGAACGATACTTCTTCACTTTCTTTTGTCAATCCATCCTTTCAACCTGCAGCGGCATATTTATTCCCGCGCAATAACATTCACAACTACTTTTCAAAATCCGACAGCACGGCCATGGTAGTGGTACAAAATGATTTGACTTTACCAGTCACTATTAAAATCAATCATGGCAAAGGAAGCCTTTACCTGAATTGCACGCCCCTTGCGTTCACCAATATTTACCTGCTTGCCAATAATAATTATGATTTTGCAGCCTTGTCGCTTTCTCACTTACCTGACCGGAACGTATTCTGGACAGAATTCTATCATCTGGGGAAGCGAGAAGCCCGAACTCCCCTGCGTTTTATCCTATCAACAGAACCGTTGCGGTGGGCATATTATGTAAGCATTGCAAGTTTACTGGCCTTTATTCTTTTTGAGGCAAAACGAAAACAGCGTATCATACCCATTGTTACCCCTCTTTCCAATACCTCACTGGAGTTCGTGCGCACCATTAGCGCGCTGTATTTTCACTCAGGCGATCATAAAAACATTGCGGAAAAAAGAATTCAATTTCTATTTGATCAACTTCGCACAAAATATAGTATTGCCGTACACAGTATCAATGACGAACTCATTCAGCATGTCGTGCGGAAATCCGGCAACCAAGAAGAGATCGTGCGGAAACTGTTTTCAGCTATTGCAACTGTGCAGCGGAAAGATCAGCTGTCGGAAATGGAATTAAAGGATTTAAATTCGAAAATAGATAGTTTTACTATTTAACATCGACCACCGGAAGGAATAATGCTTTGTAACTTCCGCTTAGATAAATGCATATGGAAGAAGATTTGTTTGAAAATCGTATTGACCTAACCGCGCTTAATGATAGCGTGAAAAGAATACGGGAAGAAATAGGTAAAATTATTGTCGGGCAGCAGGAAATGATCGATTTACTGATCACCTCCATTCTCGCTGACGGACATGTACTGATTGAAGGTGTGCCTGGTGTAGCCAAAACCCTCACCGCAAAATTACTGGCACGCGTAATCGACACGAAGTTCAGTCGCATTCAGTTCACCCCCGATCTTATGCCTTCGGATGTACTGGGTACTTCTGTCTTTAATATGAAACAATCCGCATTCGAGTTCAAAGCCGGTCCAATATTCTCCAATATTGTATTGATTGATGAGATCAACCGTGCTCCGGCAAAAACACAGGCAGCGTTGTTTGAAGTGATGGAAGAGCGCCAGATTACTGTTGATGGCAACACTTACCGGATGGAACATCCATACATGGTAATTGCCACACAAAATCCGATTGAGCATGAAGGTACGTATCGGTTACCAGAAGCTCAGCTTGATCGATTTCTGTTCAAAATTGCTGTTTCTTATCCTTCCCTTGAACAAGAGTTCTCCATCATCAACGGACACCATCAACGAAAAGGTCATACTCCGGTTGAAGAAATAACTTTGGTGCTGAAAGAAACGGAAATCAGGCAATACAGAGATAAGGTGCAACATGTTCATATGGAAGAAAACCTGATGAAGTATATCGCTGAAATAATCCATGAAACGCGAAATAACGCATCGCTCTTTCTAGGTGCTTCCCCACGAGCTTCTGTAGCGCTGCTGAACAGCGCCAAGGCGTATGCCGCCATTAATGGGCGCGATTTTGTAACACCTGAGGATATAAAGTTTGTTGCATTCCCGGTATTGCGCCACCGCATAATGCTAACTCCCGATAAGGAAATGGAAGGAATAACCCCCGATGAGGTAATCAAACAACTTGTTGCTAAAGTGGATGTGCCCCGATAGACCATTTGGAATGATTCCTGTAAAAGATATACCGTACATGTCCGTCAGGAAATAATCCATGCACTATATCCGGGATACATACCTGAACAAACGGCTGTTCATCGCTCTGGGCAGTATTGTCATGCTTTTTATTCTAAGCTTTGTTGTTGATGGCTTTATTGTCATTCCAAAAATTCTGTTTCTAATCTTAGTAGCCGTTTTGCTTACCGATGGCTTGTTGTTATTCCGTACCCGTAAAGGAATTTTTGGATATCGTTTCACTCCGGACAAACTCTCGAATGGTGATGAAAACGAAATCCAGATTTACTGTGAGAACTTTTTTCCGTTCACCGCTCATCTCGAGCTGATCGATGAAATTCCTCATCAGTTTCAGAAAAGGGATGTATCCTTCCACCTGAGCCTATCCCCACGAGAAAGTAAAACAATGCACTATACCCTGCGACCGGTAAAGCGAGGGGAGTATTCGTTCGGTGCTGTGAATGTTTTTGTTTCCTCACCTCTGAAATTATTGCAACGCAGGTTTCAATTTTCAAACCACGCCTGGGTACCTGTTTATCCTTCCTACATCCAGATGCGCAAATACGAATTGCTGGCCATCTCGAACAGGCTTACAGAAGTGGGCATAAAAAAAGTAAGACGAATCGGGCACAATCAGGAGTTCGAACTAATCAAAGAATATGTTCAGGGGGATGATATGCGCACCATTAACTGGAAAGCCACTGCGCGCAGGCAGCACCTCATGGTTAATCAGTATCAGGATGAACGTTCACAACATGTGTATTCACTGATTGACAAAAGCCGTGTCATGCAAATGCCCTTCAATGGATTAAGCTTGCTGGATTATGCTATCAACGCCAGCCTGGTGATTTCGAATATCGCCATCCGAAAATCGGACAAGGCAGGATTAATTACATTTCAGGATACTATCGATGCAACCGTACCTGCCGGTAAAAGCAACAAACAAATGGCTACCATCCTGGAAGTGTTGTACAGACAAAAGACAGGGTATCGCGAATCAGACTTCTCGGTGCTATACAGCTACATCCGAAGAAAAATCAGTCAGCGAAGCTTATTGTTGCTTTTCACCAATTTTGAATCCCTGTATGGCATGCAACGCCAGTTACCCTTTATCAAAAGTCTGGCAAAACAACACCAGGTTGTTATCATCTTTTTTGACAATACCGAAATAACTGAACTTCTTACACAGCCGGCACATGATCTTAAGGAAATCTACCATAAGGCAATTGTCGAAAAATTTATTTCTGATAAAAAACGGATCGCAAAAGAATTGCAAAATATGGGTATTCAAACTATCCTTACAGCTCCCGAAAACCTCACTGTAAACACCATAAACAAATACCTTGAGCTAAAGGCCCGCGGCATGATATAATTCGGAACTTTAAAAGTCTATAAAAGATTAAGGACTTTACTTACCTTCACTTTTTAAAATCCAGTTTGGAAATTAACCTGTTGTTATGCGGAGATTGAATTACTTCTTTTTAGTATCCACTGTTCTGATGTTTGGCGGTCTCCGTGAAGGAACTGCCCAAGAGTTTATGGGGGTAAAAACCACCAACCGAATTGTCTGCTATGCCCATACTGAAGACAATCCCTGCTTTGTTCCGCCCCCGGAAGAGTTTCTTGCCCTAAAAAATGGCGCCAGAAAGAAAACCTCGACAATTGAAGTTACTT
>CAZCRJ010000159.1:0-6443 GCA_964501015.1 uncultured Roseivirgaceae bacterium
AGGAAAAAAACTGAACCAATGCTAACTGCTTCATAGTATCAGGCATTCCTTTTAAAAGTTGAATGAAGCGATTAATAAAATTGCCACTGACAACAACTTCATTTTCTTCCTCCTTTTCTTCCTGGAAAGCATGGAACTGATCGGGCGGATATTCTTTTGTAGAAAAAACTGTCCACAACACTGAGCCTAACAAAATAGTAGCACCTATATAAAATGACCACACAACAGTTGGGGCAACCTCACCTGCCTTGGAGGCATTTTCCAATCCGATAACATTGGTTAACAGGAATGGCAGGATGGAGCCAATTACTGCACCAGTATTGATTAGAAGGGATTGAACGGAATAGCCAAGGTTACGCTGTGTTACAGGAAGCATGTCGGCAACCAGTGCACGGAAAGGTTGCATGGTAACGTTGAATGCTCCATCCATTAATGCAAACATTACCCCGCCAAATAGCATGGGTGTAACAAACTTTATAAAAAGAGGAGCATTTGGCATGAGTACCATACCCAAGGCCGCGAATAGTGCACCACCTAAAATAAATGGACCCCGTCTTCCGAGGAAATTCCAGGTACCGTCCGATGCGCCTCCAATTATAGGCTGCACAATTAAACCGGTTATGGGCGCGGCCAGCCAGAATAACGAAAGGGAATGAAGGTCAGCTCCCAGATCAGAAAATATGCGACTGACATTGGCATTTTGCAGGGCGAACCCGAATTGTACACCCAGGAATCCGAAACTGATATTCCAGATTTGCCAGAATGAAAGTTGAGGTTTTGCATTTTTGGTAGGATCCGACATAGTAAAGGGTTTACTTGATTAGCACGTCAACGGAATTTGAAGGTAAGAATAAACTATTTTTTCCATCGGATGATTTAACCCGACCTGAAAAATTTGCACAATAGAATAATTGAAGCTTCGGCAGTTCCATTTATTTGATTGGGAATTCATGATGATTACTGTTAGAATTGACTACCATCTAATAACCACTTGTTTTTGATCATAACTAAAGGTAAGGTAAGGCAAGTTTTTAATGGAAGGTCCATCAGGCATAGTGTTCACAGGATCGTAATTCGCCATGGGCTGAACAAACCTGTAATCTTTGTATTGTATATAAATTGATGAATCGTTAACCGATACGGAGTCCTTGGTAGCAAAGCCGTGGAAGAAGATTGAAATGTTTTTGTATGCTGGTATATACGTTCCTTCAGCCAGGTGAAATATTAATTTATTTTCCTGATGCAGGTATTCCAATCTACGTTTACAAAACACTCCTTTTTGATAGTCGAATGTTTCACCATCATCTTCATACCAAACGAAGCTGTTATCTTGATCACCTTTGTAAAGGTGAATTTCCAGCAGATCACCACGATCAGAAACAGTTGATCCGGAATGTTCACGCATTGGAATGATGGATGAACCGCGAACGTATACTGGTAATTTATCCAGCGGACAATCCGCGAAAATAATTTGGTTTCCGGTAATAGCTTCATCGGTCAGGAAATCGTACCAATTTCCTTCTGGTAAATAAACTTTCATTATGTCTTTGCTGCTTTCTACCGGAGCCACAAGCAAAGCAGGCCCAAAGGAATATTGGTTGTGAAAGCGATGATCGTAAATGTTATGATCGAAGGCATAGTTTATGGCCAGCGAGCGGTTTACAGGCATGCCTGTTGTTGCGGCATGATAGAAGAGGGAGTACAGGTAGGGCATTAACCGGTACCGTAATTTGATATAGTTACGGGAAATCTCCTCCACCCGTTCACCAAAGGTCCAGGGTTCTGAGTCGCGCGTATTGATCATGGTATGTCCGCGGAAGAAAGGAGAGAAGGCGCCAATTGAAATCCACCGAGCAAAAAGTTTTTCATCGGTATTGCCAACAAAGCCGCCCACATCATACCCGGTAAAGGCCACACCGGAAAGTCCCATGCTGTTAACCAGGCGAACGCCAAGCAACATGTGTTCATCATATGCCACATTATCCCCTGTCCAGACAGCCGAATACCGCTGAATACCGGAGAAGGCTGAGCGGGTGAGGTTGAACGGTCGCTTGCCATTCAGCAATGCTTTCGTGCCTTCATACGTGCTGCGGGCCATCTGAAAGCCATAAATGTTGCGGCCTCTTCTCATGGTGGACTTATTGCCTTCAAAGTCCAGTTCAATGTTTTCAGGTAAACTATTGCCCCATGTGGCAATTTCATTCATGTCGTTCCAGAATCCTTCAATGCCAAGGTTTACATAATCTGAAAATTGCTCCTTCCACCAGGCACGGGTTTTTGGATTTGTAAAATCCGGAAAGTGACACCAACCGGGCCACACCATGCCGGTATAGTTTTCTCCATCCGGGTATTTTATGAAAACATCCTTGGAAATTCCGTCATCATAAGTGGTATAACCCTCTTCAACTTTAATTCCCGGGTCACACATGACTACCACCTGGAAGCCGAGTGCCTTAAGTTTTTCTATCATTCCTTTGGGGTCAGGAAAGTCTTTTTTACTCCAGGTAAATATTTTGTATTGATCCATGTAATGGATATCGAATACAATTACATCGGATGGAATATCTTTTTCGCGGAAGGTATTGGCTACGTTCATCACTTCTTTATCCGGATAGTAACTATAACGACATTGCTGGTAGCCAATACTCCACATGGGAGGCATTTCCATTCTGCCTGTCAGGTGGGTATACTGCTGAATAATTTCTCCTACACTCTCACCGTGCATGAAGTAGTAGTTCATTTCACCGCTATCGGCTGCAAAGCTGGAAAAGCGGTTGTTGGAGGCGCCAAAATTGAAATACGTTTTATAGGTGTTATCCAGGTAAATGCCATACGCTAATTGGTTATGAAGCCCAATGTAGAAGGGTATGGAACAATAAAGGGGATCGGTACCGGAATGGTAAGCATAGGCATCGGTATTCCAGTTGGTGTAACCAAGTCCTTTGCGGTCCAGCGGACCGTTCTTTTCGCCCAAACCAATGAACCGCTCTCCTTCTTGTAGTTTTTTATAGGTTGTTACCTGTTCACCATTCCAACTGGTACCAAAGGCATCATCTTCATTGATGATCGTGCCGTGCATTGTCATGAAAGTCAGCCGCACAGGATCTTTTGTAATCCGAAGCCGAAGTGATGAAGTGTTTAAAAAGAGGGCTTCATCAGTTTCTTCTATTTTTATTAGTGAAGTTTCTGGTTTTGCCTCTACAGCATAAGAGAAGTTCTCAAAGAAATCACCGCGGGTAAAGGTAATTCGAATAATGTTTGGGGTATACAAAATTACCCGAAGGTGAGCATTTGAAGTTTGTGCAGTTATGCCTTCAGCAGTCTTTTCCCAGCGTACTAATTTACCTGCAGGTTGGTTTAGAACAGTGTTAAAGTTGGTCATAGAGGAGGCGGTGTTTTAATTTTTTGTTAAAGTAAGTGTAAAACAAGTATATCCTTTAAGCAGACCTGATAAAATTCACCTAATGGAGCAGGTTTTTGGATTTTTTGATGATTTAAATCAGTGATTTGATTGCATTCATTTAATATAATTGAAGTGTTTTTGATGGCGATGCATTTCAGTTTATGGAAACGTTTGCGAAATCGATTGTAGAAATAAATGAATAAATTTTTTGTTGAATTAGATCGCAAATCATTTACATTCAAAACTTCATATTAACACAAACACTTTAATTATGACTTTATGACAAACTTTTATTCGAGTTTAGGAAAGTACCTTGTTTTGATTTTGCTACTGTGTTCAACAATGGTGTTGGCTCAGGGCAGAGTTGTTACAGGGAAAGTGACTGCTGGAGACGATGGATCACCCTTACCGGGTGTAAATATTCTCGAGAAAGGCACCAGTAATGGTGCGGTTACAGATGCAAACGGAAATTTCTCAATGCAGGTAGAGGGCTCCTCTTCTATATTGGTTTTTTCATTTATTGGATATGCCAATTCTGAAATAGCGGTTGGAAATCAAACCACTATTAATGTTACACTTGGTTCTGATGTTACAGCACTGTCAGAGATTGTGGTTACCGGGTATGGCGTTACCGAAAAGAAAGATGTGACGGGAGCTATTGCTGATATTTCCCGCAAAGATTTTAACCAGGGTGTGCTAACTTCTCCTCAGGATCTAATTGTAGGTAAGATTGCCGGGGTAAGTGTAATCTCTAACAGTGGTGCTCCTGGTGCAGGATCGACTATACGCATTCGTGGAGGTTCATCCCTCAGTGCCAGCAACGATCCGCTCATTGTTATTGATGGGTTTGCAGTAGATAATGCAGGATTAGCCGGCACCTCCAATGCGCTGGCCACCATTAACCCCAACGATATTGAAACCTTTACCGTTTTAAAAGATGCTTCAGCAACCGCCATCTACGGAGCGCGTGCTTCGAACGGTGTAATTATAATCACAACAAAAAAGGGCAAAAAAGGAAAGCCTCAGTTTTCCTTTAACACTGCGTTGTCGGCAAGTGCACCCATCAAGTATTTTGATGTGTATTCTGCCGATGAATACAGAAGTTTTGTTGGGGAACTCGTTGAAGAGGGTAGGATAAGCCAAGCCAATGTGGATGCTAAATTAAGTGATCAAAACACTGACTGGCAGAAAGAAATATTCAGAACTGCCCTTTCAACCGATAATAACCTGAGTGTTACAGGTTCGGTAAAAGATATTCCATACCGTGTTTCATACGGGTATACGAATCAACAGGGTATTCTTGAAAACACCGATGTAAAAAGACATACCTTAAATTTAAGTATATCACCAAAATTCCTGGATGATCACCTGAAAGTAACGATCAATGCCAAAGGAAGTAATGTACGTAACAATTTTGGCGAATCCGGTGCTGTTGGCGCAGCCATCTCGTATGATCCTACCAAACCTGTGCGTGATGGTAATGAAACATTTGGCGGATATTTCTCCTGGTTAAGTGTACCGGGTGTGCCTGCCAATAACATAACCTTTAACCCGGTGGCAATGGTGAATCTTACAGATAATGTGGGAACAGCTAACCGGTTAATTGGTAATGTTGAAGCGGAATATAAATTGCACTTCTTCCCCGCTTTAAAAGCTACCCTGAACATGGGTCTGGATTATTCAAAAAGTGATGGTTACAACCGTGCACCAGTTACGGCAGACTTTACCCGGGTAGTTACAGATGATGGTGTGTTTTTGCAAGGAAGAGATAATACTTATGCGGCCATGAATAAATCTCAATTGCTTGATTTTTATCTGACGTACAATAAATCAATCGATGTACACAAAGTGGAAGTTGTAGGAGGTTACAGCTGGCAATATTTCTACCGCGAAGGTGAATCAGAAAATCGCAGAGCGGATGGATCTATTGTGAATATTCCGCCACCATTCAAGAATGAAAATTACTTACTGTCATTCTTCGGTAGGGCAAACTATTCCCTCATGGATAAATACCTGTTAACGGCAACCTTGCGCTATGATGGGTCTTCACGGTTTACTGACAGCTGGGGATTGTTCCCAGCGGTATCAGCTGCCTGGAGAATTAAAGATGAAGCATTCCTTACCAATGTGAAAGCAATCTCCGATCTGAAGATCAGGGCCGGATATGGCTTAACCGGGCAGCAGGATATTGGTAGTAACTATCCTAACCTCGCTATTTACCGGACCTCAACCGAAACGGCTCAGTATCAGTTAGGAAACCAGTTTTATCCAACACTTCGGCCTGAGGCTTATGATCCAAACATTAAGTGGGAAACCACTTCTACCTTGAACGTAGGAGTTGATTTTGGTGTACTTAACGGCCGCTTATCCGGTTCACTTGATTTTTATAATCGGAAAACAGAAGACTTGTTAAACTTTATTCAGATCGCCAGTGGTACAAACTTTTCAAATTTCCTCTATACCAACGTTGGTAACCTTGAAAACCGGGGGTACGAAATTCAGCTTCAGGCAATACCTATCGATAGGGGAGATTTCACCTGGAATCTTGGATTTAACTTTGCCCACAATGTGAATAAAATCACTAAACTTCTGTTGGTTGATGATCCAAACTTCATTGGTGTGAATGCCGGTAATATTGGTGTTGATCAGTTTATTCAAAACCAACAGGTTGGATTCCCAATCAACTCCTTCTTCACCTACCAGCAGGTGTATGGTTCTGACGGCAGACCCGTTGAAGGGTTATACGTTAACCGCTCAAGTGAAAATGTACCTGTTGTTGGTAATAACTTTAACAAGTACAGGTTTGAACATCCTGCAGCCGATTACCTGATGGGTATCAATTCCCGCTTTAATTATAAGAAAATTGATTTCTCCTTCTCAGGTCGTCTTAGCTTAGGAAACTATGTGTATAACAATGCTGTAGGGGGACGTGCTTTCATTAACAATGTGTATAATAACGGGTACTTCAGCAATGTGCCCCGTGCTATTGAAGATACCGGGTTTATTAACCAGCAACAGCTTTCAGATTATTATATTCAGG
>CAZCRJ010000160.1:0-6442 GCA_964501015.1 uncultured Roseivirgaceae bacterium
GGAGGATAAATCAAACAAAACATGAACAAAATAGGGTATTGGCTGACAGGAGTAGTGTTACTAGCCATTATGGGCTTGCAGGCTTGCAAAGATGATGAGCCACTTTCTGATAACGCGTCAGTCAATAAATGGATACATGAAAACATGATATTCTGGTATTACTGGAACACGAGAATACCCGCCAAACCAAACCAAAATCTTGCCCCGGAAGATTTTTTCAATTCACTTTTAGTGAAGGATGAGGATCGATTTTCGGCAATATATGAGGATTATGAAGAAACATTAAGCGCACTGGAAGGAGTAAGTAAGGAAGCAGGGTATGAATACACCTTATACCGGGAAACCGAGACCGGATCAACAGTTATTGCACAAGTGCTCTACATAAAACCAGGATCACCTTCAGCTTCCACAGCGCTCAAAAGAGGAGATATAATTACACATATAAATGGTCAGCAGATCACCCTGACAAATTACAGAAGCCTGATTCAACAGACAGGAGAAAATCATACCATTACCTATAAGCCCCTTACTGTAACGGGGATATCGTCAGGTTTTCTTGGCGACCCTGTAACGCTTTCCCTTAGCGCTGTCACGTTTAATGAAAACCCAAATTTCTTTCATACCACTTTTGACATTGACGGAAAGAAGGCCGGATACTTTGTATATAATTTCTTTGCTTCAGGGATAGGCGAAGGTACTGAGTACAACAATGAAATGGATCAGATCATGGCTGACTTTAAGGCACAAGGCATTACGGATTTGATTGTTGACTTACGCTATAATGGTGGCGGCTACGTTGAGGCATCCATTAACCTGGCTAGCCTGATTGGGAAGAATATCGATGAGTCAAAGGTGTTCACAAGGCGTGAGTACAATTCTAAAGTTGTTGAGAACTTTAAATTGAGTGATTCCGATCTGATTCAACGCTTTAAATTCAAAGCACAAAATGTTGGCAATACGTTGCCAGGGAATTTATATGTACTCACCGGATCACAAACGGCATCGGCAAGTGAATTGGTGATCAACGCGCTCAAACCGTTTATGAATGTTACATTGATAGGAGAACTAACGGTTGGAAAGAACGTAGGATCAATCCCACTCTATGAAGAAAATGATCCTAAAAACCGATGGCTCATGCTGCCGATTGTGGTTAAATCGTTCAACAGCAATAACCAATCAGACTATGGCAATGGATTTGTTCCGGATTTCATGATTGACGAAGGAATTTACTTATACCCTTTGGGTGATCGTGAAGAGCCGCTGCTAAGTTATGCGCTGGCTCAACTATCATCCTCGTCTGGAAGAACGGGACTGCCTCAAACCAAGAACATCTTTGCCAAAAAACTTGGAACCTCAATTGAGTTCAAGAACAATGGAGTACGAACGATCTTATTGCAGAAAGCGCTAGTACAAGAGCAGAACAAATAACATTAACCACAACCAAGGTTTTTCTTCAGGTCACGTTGAGGCAATCCGCCAAAATCAAAAGGAGCATCATTTTCTTTGCGTGTCTCATGTATAGGTTTGTTCGATATTTTCTTTTTTTTGGGTTTCTTATCCGGATCTTTTTTGGCACTGGATTTTTTCATTCCCAAAGTTAATTAACCTGAACAGAATCATTGCAAAGGCCATGGGTAGCCCATATCTTTGTTTAAAATTAATCTAAATAAGAAATGATTAATGGAAAGCGTAATGTTGCGCAAATGAAACCCGGAGAAGTGGCCATAATTGCCGATCTGGAAGATGACCACCTGTCCGTTAAATTGATGGAAATGGGGTGTTTACCTGGGGCCACGGTTCGGTTTAACTTTTGTGCACCGTTTGGCGACCCCGTATGTATCAGTGTATCAGGCTATGAACTTTCGTTGCGCCTCGAAGAAGCCTCCACCATACTAATTCTCAATTAATGCCGCCAACCAACACGTTAAAAGTTGCGCTGGTAGGTAATCCCAATTCCGGAAAATCGTCTCTGTTCAATTTCCTAACAGGGTTAAATCAGAAAACGGGCAACTTTCCGGGAGTAACTGTTGAAAAGCATATTGGCTATTCCAAAATGTCGGATAAATCGGTTGCACAGATTATTGACTTGGCGGGAATATATATCCTTTATCCTAGAAGTCTTGACGAGCAAATTGTTTCCGAATTTCTATTGCATCATAAATCGCCTGAATGCCCCGATACCATTGTGGTTATCGTTGATGCGACCAATTTGAAGAGGAGTTTATTACTTGTAACACAAATCATTGACCTGGGCCTTCCGGTGGTGTTAGTGCTCAATATGATGGACCTGGTAGCCAGGGCTGGTATAAGTTATAATCTGATCGCGCTTTCAGAGCACCTTGGTATTCCGGTTGTTCCGATTAATGCACGCTCCGGAATGGGTGTTGATCAATTGAAAGACGTTTTGCTAAAGCACAAGGAGAAACCATCCAAAGTTATATTTCCACTATTTGAAGAAGCACGAGAAGGTGTAAAGGCAGTAAGAAATCATCTTGCTGTTGATAATGATTATGAGGCGTATCAGTTTCTGCAGCAACCTGCATCCCTCAGTTTTCTGAAGCCGGAAGAACGCACCTTGATAGATGAACTTAAAGACTCGTATAAGTTTTTTCCCGGCAAGTTTCATGGTGCAGAAACCGTACAACGGTATGGGTTTATTCAGGAATTACTGGACAATGTTACGATAGAACAGGCCGATACTTCAATTCAGAATAAATCGACTCGTTACGATAAAATTCTAACCCATAAAATCTGGGGTTATGCCATTTTCTTTGGCGTACTGTTTTTAATATTTCAATCCATCTTTGCCTGGGCCACTGTGCCCATGGATTTAATTGATGGATTATTTGCCAGCATGAGCAATTATCTGGATGCGCTTTTGCCTGAGGGTCCGCTGACATCCATGCTTACAAAGGGGATTATTCCCGGACTTGGAGGAATTGCCATTTTTATTCCTCAGATAGCAATTTTGTTTGCCGGCATATCCATTTTAGAAGAATCAGGGTATATGGCACGGGTGGTATTCCTGATGGATAAAGTCATGCGTAAATTTGGATTGAACGGGAAAAGTGTGGTTCCGTTAATGTCAGGCGTGGCGTGTGCAATACCCGCCATCATGGCTACCCGTACCATTGATAATTGGAAAGAGCGAACGATAACAATATTAGTAACGCCCCTAATGAGTTGCTCGGCAAGGTTACCGGTGTTTACCATACTAATTGCGTTGATTGTCCCCGATCAGTTGGTGATGGGCTTTTTTAACCTACAGGGGTTGGCATTGATGGGACTTTACATATTGGGTTTCGCAGCCGCCTTGATTTCAGCGTACATCATCAAGCTACTGATTAAGGTTAAGGAGAGAAGTTACCTGATCATGGAGTTGCCAACATATCGGTGGCCCAAGTGGTCAAATGTAGGCTTGACTATTATAGAGAAAACCAAGGCCTTTGTACTGGAGGCAGGAAAAGTGATTCTGGCAATCGCCATTATTCTGTGGGTGTTGGCAAGTTATGGGCCTGGGGATAAGATGGAGCGCGCACGTGACTATGTCATGGCTGAAAGAACAAGTGAAACGCTAAGCGAAGAAGCTTTGGAAGACCGTATTGCTGCATTTAAGCTGGAACATTCCTATGCGGGAATAGTTGGTAAATCGTTGGAGCCAATTATCCGTCCGCTGGGGTATGATTGGAAAATTGGAATAGCCTTGGTAACCTCCTTTGCCGCGCGTGAAGTTTTTGTTGGTACGATGGCTACTATATATAGTATTGGAAGTACAGAAGATCAAACCACTATAAAAAGCAGGATGCGCGCAGAAATTAATCCGGACACGGGCGGGCCGCGCTATACTCCCGCAGTTGGCTTTTCCTTATTGGTGTTCTATACATTTGCTATGCAATGCATGAGTACAATTGCAGTGGTTTATCGCGAAACCAAGGGATGGAAATGGCCACTTATTCAATTAACTTACATGACGCTGCTGGCTTATTTTTCAGCACTACTGGTTTTTCAGATTTTCTCCTAGAATTTGTCGGGAAAATTAAATTACCTTTAACTATTAACATTTTTTATGACGGAGCATTATCACTTAGGATTATTATACCTGCTTCATTCATTGGTAAGCTCTGATGGAATTGTGGACGCTAGTGAACAGGAAGCCTTACAGAATATTCAGGTGAGAGACCAAATCCCTGCGGCACTATTTTCAAGGTTTGAAAAGGAGATTAATGGTAAAGAGCTGAGAGAAATTTATGAGCAAGGTATACGGTCTATCAAATTATGTTCTGAAGAGGAAAAGCTTCAAGCCTTTTCTACACTTTACAGAATGTCAGAAGTGGACGGACGTGTACACATCAAGGAAGTAAGGCTTCTGTTGTATTCTATTAAAGCAGCCGATATTGAGTTTGATGATGTCGTTAAGCGGGCTGAGAAATTAATTTTGTAAGGCACACGCAACAGAATGATCCGGCATTTTTTTCTTTTTTTAATGGCATTTGTGCTTCTCTTATCCTCCTGTAATAAGAAGCGTGCTCCAATAAATAATTTTTCTGATGACGTTCTGGTACGCATAATGGAATATCAGGACCAACGACTTTCAGATAGCCTCGTCCCATTCTTTACCAGCGAAAATGCAAATTATCGGTATGCCGCTGTTTTGGCTTTTGCTTCAATACAGGATACATCCGCCACAGCAGCTATTAGTAAAGTATTACATCATGACAGTGATGAACGGGTACGATCTGCTGCCGCATATGCATTGGGGCAAACAGGAGGCCATAAAGCATTTCATATGCTCATGAAGGCCTACGGAACGATGAAGGAAGATGTCTGGTCTGAGGCAATTGCCAGAACAACCCAATCCTTGGATAGCATCCCGGCTACCCTTACGGCATGGGGCCTCTATCGCTTAGCCCTTCGCGGTCAAGATGACTCAACGCATATCGCGCAAGCTCTAATTTTTCTCGGTGACCATACTAATGAAAATACCCGGTTGGGAGCCGCTCATTTTTTTGGCCGCGCTTCTGTAGATATTTCATCTGCACAGGATGAATTACTTAAAGCAACAGCACAGGACAAATCTGTTTTTGTTCGCATGGCTTCAGCACAGGCGCTTAGAAAAATAGTTAGTCCAAAAATACTCGAAGCACTTCAGGAAATGATTCAGGCAGAGAAGGATTATCGTGTTCGGATAAACATTATACGGGCAGCGCAACCTTATTCGTTACGTCAAAGCTGGACTATTTTTTCAGCAGCATTTCAAGACGATAATAGTAATGTGGCCATCGCTGCAGCAGAAGAAATCAAACGCACTGCTACTAATGAAGACTATCCCATGATAGTGGAGGAGGCCCGCAAGCATAATCATTGGCGCGTACGATCTAATTTATTTGAAGCTGCACTCGCGCTTTCAGGGAATAAAGAACTTTCAGAAGAATTGATTAAGCGTTATCAGGCAGCTGAAAATCCGTATGAAAAAGCAGCTTTGTTAAGCGCTTTGGGATATGCCCCCCTTCAGTATAGCTTTGTCAGCGATCAATTGTTAACGAGTACGGTTCCGGTTATTCGATCGTCAGCGGCAGCATCACTGGCAACTATGAACCGGCAAAAGCAATTTGAATCTGGGATGCAGAAATCATTTGTATCCATATATCAACGCGCAATGCTGTTAAATGACGCGGCTGTTATAGGCACCATCGCTTCTGTATTGGTTGACTCAACATTAGGGTATAAAAAAATCATCACGGACTATTCGTTTTTGTACGAAGCAAAAGAAAAACTTACATTGCCAAGAGATAATGAATCGCTACAACCCCTTGAAGCGGCACTGGCATATTTTGAAGGGAAGAAAGTAATTCCCCCGGTTCAAAACGAATACAATCATCCAATCGATTGGGATTTTGTGAAGACCGTCCCTCATGATCAGCGGGTACTAATCAAAACTGTAAAAGGTGAGATAGAAATTCAACTGCTTGTCGAGGAGGCACCGGGATCAGTTGCCAATTTTTTGCAGCTTACTAATTCCGAATACTTTAATGCCAAGAACTTTCATCGTGTTGTTCCTAATTTTGTTATTCAGGGCGGCTGTAATCGTGGCGATGGCTGGGGAAGCGAAGATTATTCTATTCGGTCAGAGTTCTCCCAACGCAAATACAAGGAGGGATCAGTAGGAATGGCCTCGGCCGGAAAGGATACAGAGGGTACGCAATGGTTCATTACCCACTCACCCACCCCCCACCTGGACGGGCGGTATACTATTTTTGCAGAAGTAGTGCGTGGTTTGGACGTTGTACACCGTATTGAAGTTGGTGATGAAATCCTATCGGTTGAAATGGTGGTACGCTAACCGATATCATTGCGTTGTCATCCAAAACCGTTTCATTAACTTGCTATCAAACAGTAAAGCATTGAAGAACCCCTTTTTTCAACAGAATTGTAAAATTGGAAT
>CAZCRJ010000161.1:0-3562 GCA_964501015.1 uncultured Roseivirgaceae bacterium
TTGCCGACAAGGCAAAGACCTCCATCACCGAACTGAATCCGATTATCGTGCGCAGCACGGATGAGAATCACCTGTTGGATCCGGAGTTTCACCTGAATGCATTCTCCTATCGGGAACGGGACATCCTAACCTCTGCAGCAAGGCGATTAAAGCGCCATATCGATAGTGGTATGGATTCCTTTGATGCGTTCAATGTTAGTCAGCACCATCTTGTACAGGTAGGATTTGCTTATGTAGAACGAATTATTTTGCAACAATTCCAACTGGCAGTTGAGCGTACACAGGATCGGGGTTGCCGGACGGTATTGAAAAAACTATGTGATTTATTCGCACTCTCCCAACTTGACAAAAACAAAGGCTGGTACCTGGAGCAAGGGTATATGGAAGGCGTAAAAACCAAAGCTATCCGAAAACTCGTGAACCAACTATGCTGGGAAATCCGTCAGGATGCCGTACCACTTGTGGATGCATTCAATATTCCAGATAAGCTACTGTCTGCACCAATTGCTGTGAAGCGAGTTTAACCTGCTTCATACTAAAATTTACAATGCATTTGCCGTTACCTCCACATAAAAGAGACATTCAACTTCAAATGATATGGGGGTCTTACTTAAAGTACCCTGAAGTTTAATCACTTCACTTCTAGTATTTTTAAGATTGGCCGACAGTTCACTAAAACCGGAGGCATCTATTGAAAAGTCACCGTTTACGCCCTCTATCAAGGCAAGATTGGTCAACGTAGCAATGGTTTTGCTGTTTGATGAAATCATTAAACTTCCGCCTGAAAAATTTTCACCAGTTTTATTCAGAGCATACACGGAATATGACACTTTCTTTACTTTCACATCCTTTATTTTACTCGCATATCTCGCTACATCCGGATCATCGGTTAAATCCAGAAGCTGCACTCCCGTATAGGTTTTACCCGCTTCATTTACTTCCGTTTCGTTAATATAAAAATATAGCGGAAATTCTGTTTCGAAAGTAAAATCACCTGCTTTATCGAATAAATCACAGGATGAGTACGTAGATAGAAGGACAAGTACACCAAGGTTTACGATGAGGGTTTTCATAGGTATCAGGGTTTACGTTTAGAAAGTACACCTGATCAAAGGAAAGAAGAATCTATTCACCAGTAACCTACATAAAGATGTGGATACCGATTACGAACGACCATTAAGAAATGCTTTTTTTACTAAACGGGAAAGACTCATCCGTTTTAATTGACTTATTAAAGGGAATTTTAAATTGGAAGGCAATATTCTCATCGGTAGCATCATCCAGTACGTCTAATCCATATCGTATTTTTTTTGGATCATCGTACACAAACGTTCCAAAAAGTCGGTCCCAAATAGAAAACATGTTTCCAAAATTGGTATCCGTCCAGGGCCGTTCGTAGTGGTGATGAAATTTATGTACGTTGGGTGTAACGAATATGTAACTCAAGGGTTTATCAATCCATACGGGTAAACTGATGTTGGCGTGGGTGAAATAGGTGAAAAATACCGTACAAATTCGATAAAAGAAGTAATACGCGATTGGCGCTCCAATAATAATTACAGCGCCCAAGGCGAAAATTTCACGTAGCGCAAAATCACCCGGATGATGCCGTGTTCCACTGGTGGCGTCAAGGTGGGTATCGCTATGGTGTACCATGTGCAGTTTCCACATCCATTTGAATTTATGCAGCAGCACATGAACAAAGTATTGCGCCACCAATTCGAATATTAAAATACTGATTAGTAGCTCCGCCCAGATAGGCAGATCAATCATATATAATAAACCGATTTCCCTTCTCCCCACCCATTCAAATACCCCTACCGTTGCCAGTCCGAATACGGTATTGATAATCATCGTAGTACCCAGGAAAACAAAGTTCACACCAGCATGTTTCCACTTTTTATAGGAAAACCTGAATAGTGGAAAATTCCCTTCCAGTATCCAGCAAATGACAAGGCAGGTGATAATCCAGGCCGCTCGTTGCCAGGTAGGCATAGCTTCAAAAAAGTGAAGAAAATTTTCCATAGGGTTAAATAAGGATTACAAAGTAAAGAATTTACATGAATATGACCATATCACGGCTAACACTATCAGACCAATTTGTGATACTTTTAAACTATGGTTAAAAGTGCCATTATAACAGTACTGCTTTATTTGCCAAGCCTGATTTCAGCCCAGGATTCAGCCGCTTCTGACGCATTGCGATTAAACATCTTAAATGCCGCCAGGGAAATTATTTCATCCTCACCTACGTGTGCATTAATTACCATAGATGGAAACGGGAATGCCCGCGTCAGGACGATGGATCCCTTTCCTCCAGATGAGCATTTTATTGTTTGGCTGGCTACTAATCCCAAAAGCCGAAAGGTTGATGAGATCAAGAACAATGGGAAAGTATCGCTTTATTATTCAGGAAGTGACGGTAATGGATATGTTACGTTATATGGTTATGCTCGAATAGTGGACGATCAAACTGAAAAGAAGAAACGTTGGAAAGAAGAATGGGCTGACTTTTATCCGAACAGGCCACACGATTATTTGCTTATTCAATTTAAACCCACCTCGATTGAGGTAATTAATTACCGCCATGGCATCAACGGAAATCCCGAAACATGGCAACCAGCATCTCTTCACTTCAAACAGAAATAGAGCTTGCTAAGCAGGTTACAGTTCGTTAGTGAGTGACTCAATAATCGTTTTCATTGGCCGAATACTGTGCACATGTTCAATGGAAGGGCCGGCACACCATAGCGTTTTGTAAGTTGCCCCGGAAGCAGCATTCTCAATGGCTTTAATTCCCCGAAAAGCCACAATCATACGGATATATTTCTTCAGCCATTTATTACGGTTCATTAACCTTTCCAGCCATGTTGCTTTTGTGCCAATCTGCTGAACATAGGGTGTGTTGATAATCGTTAGCGGTGACCCGGAAAGTTTAGTGGTCTGAACAATATCCTTTTCTCCATAGTCAACCATGGCCTGCTTATATTCCGGAGATACATCCGCTTCATCGGATGCAATAAAAATAGTACCAACAGAAACTCCGGCTGCTCCCCACGACAATGTTTCCTTAACATCCTTGCTGGTGGCAATACCACCGGCAGAAATTATTGGAATGGAAATATTTTTCTCCAACAGATCGAATAATTCACGCGGTGGTATTTTACCCGTATGACCACCTGCACGGTTATTGATAGCGATCACCATATCAGCGCCCAATGCCTCTACCTTTTTGGCATGCGGTAAATCAATAACATCGCAAAATACTTTTATGCCCAAGGGTTTACATTTATCAATTACTTCTTTTGGACTTCCGAGGGAAGTGAGAACAAATGCAGGCTTAAGGTCTAGTACCGACTGTAATTGAGCCTGGTACTTATAGTTTGATTTGTTCACAATCAGGTTTACACCATAAGGCTTATCCGAATAAAGATTTAACTCTTCCATGGCAGCACGGAATTCTTTATCGGTTCGGTAATTAAGGGCAGGAAACGCTGCAGTTACTCCAGTGTCCATAGCGGCTTTAACCATTTTGGTATTTGAAATAAGAAACATAGGCGCT
>CAZCRJ010000161.1:3572-6434 GCA_964501015.1 uncultured Roseivirgaceae bacterium
CAATGATGGGATAGTCAATACCTAAAAGCTTGTCAAGTGTAATTCGAGTCATAATGCCGTATAATGTGCAAATGCTAAAGTAAGCGTAATTTTTAACGATTAATTATTCCATATCAGATTAATACTAAACTACATGTCCTTCTACCCCCCACCATAAATCGAAATCCTATGAATTGTCATGATTTTTGTCAGCATGGCGTATGATATATATAAGAGGCGCTTATCCAAATTAATCAGTTTCCTTTTGCATTCAACTGTTATATTTGATGAGCACTAACAATGACCCGAATCATGCAAGAAAGTATCCAGCAACTCACTGAAAAAATATACCGCGAAGGTATTGAAAAAGCAGAAGAGCGGGCGCAAATTATTATTGAAGATGCAGCACAAAAAGCCCGTGATCTTGTTGACGATGCAGAAGCAAAAGCCAAAGTAATTCTTGAACAGGCTGAGAAGAAAGCCGCTGAATTAAAGATGAAGAATGAGGCTGAGATGCGCTTATCCGCACGGCAGGCCATGGGAATGTTAAAACAACGCCTTACCGATCTGGTCATCTGGCATCTTAATCATGAACCGGTACATAATGCCCTTAACGATACGCCCTTTGTTCAAACCCTTATCAGCAAGTTAATGGAGTATTGGCTGGAAAATTTTGGAAAAGAAGAACGCTTAAAAATACTGCTTCCAAAAAATGAATACGATGAATACCGTCAGTATTTAGAAACAAAAACAGCTGAATTACTCAGCAAAGGTATTACCATTGAATTTTCGGATACCATGCAGCATGGTTTCAAGGTAGATGCAGTTGACCAGGGATTTAAAATCAGTTTTACAGAAAATGACTTCGAACATTATTTTAGAACATTTGCTCGGCCTCGCATTTACAAACTATTATTTGGTAAAGAAGAGTGAACGATGAAGCGAAATTATTACTATATCATTTCAGCATTACCCGAACTTAATCTTACCGATAAAAATACAGGGTATGATTTGAAGGGCTTTCGCGATTTTGTGTACGAACAACTTGCACCGGAAGACGCTCAACTACTAAGAATATTATATTATACCTATGACATTGAGAATCTCGTTACCCTCATAAAAAAATCAGAAAAACCATGGCAATCATCCGGTAATTATTCAGCAACAGAATTACAATCGATGATGGCCATGCCTGACACCTTGCCTGTATTTCTGCAAACCTTTGTCTTAGACACCCGCAAAATGTGGGAACGGATGAGTGCTAAAGCACTCATCAATACAGCAACAACTCATTTTATTGACTGGAGCCACAGCCTCGAAAATGACTTTCTCCGGAAGTGGTTGCTTTTTGATCAAAATCTAAAAAATCTATTAATCTGGCTGAACAGTCATAAGTTCAAATTAAATCCGGAAGAAGAAGTATTGGGAAATCACTTTGAGGCAGAATATTTACGAAAAACCAAATCCGGAGATTTGGATTTGGGTGCATGGGATTTTCAATTTCGGGAGGCCCTTCGTCATTATAACAATCCCAACATTGCCTTACGTGAAACAATTATCAATGAAATGCGCTGGCATTACCTGGATGAACTTCTGGAGCCCTACCCATTTTATATCGAACGTATACTCACGTTTGCCATACGGCTGCAGTTGATCGGCAGAAACCTTATGGATACTGAGGATATTGGAACGTTGCGGTTAACTGAATTAATCGATGGTGTAATGAAAGGAAATCAACTTCCCGAAATATTTAGCAGAACATGACCACTACAACTAAAAAGCAGGGAAGTGTAACCGGCATAATTGCCAACCTGGTTATGGTTGCCAGTGAAACGCCTGTATCACAAAATGAGATTGGATACATCCGTGTTGGTGAAGAAGATTTAATGGCTGAAGTCATTAAAGTTCAGGGCAATGATATCTACATGCAATGTTTTGAAAGTACCCGTGGTATGAAAGTCGGGCATCCCGTACGGTTTACCGGTGACATGCTGGAAGTAACACTGGGCCCGGGTATGTTATCCAAAACGTATGATGGTCTACAGAACGATCTGAACAAATTCGGCAGCCTGTTTATTAAACGCGGTCAACATAGTGATGCCCTGGACACCAACAGTCGCTGGTTATTCACTCCCTTGGTAAAAAAAGGGAAACGCGTGCAGGCAGCAGATTGGATCGGGGAAGTAAAGGAAAAGGCGCTACTCCATCGTATTATGGTACCCTTTAAAATAGAGGGAATGTATACTGTTGAATCCATAGTTGATCATGGTGAATACGGAATCAACGATGTACTGGCTGTTTTAGTGAATGCAGAAAAGCACCGCGTTCAGGTTCGCATGTGGCAGAAATGGCCGGTGAAAAAACCCATCAAATCGTATGCAGAAAAAGTAAGACCATTCGCCATGCTGGAAACAGGTGTGCGAATCATCGACAGTCTGATACCCATAACGGAAGGAGGAACTGGTTTTATTCCGGGACCCTTTGGAACCGGCAAAACTGTTTTGCAACATGCTATTTCAAAACAGGCATCAGCCGATGTCATCATCTTTGCCGCCTGTGGTGAACGTGCCAATGAAATTGTAGAGGTGTTTACCGAATTTCCGTTACTGGAAGATCCGCATACGGGAGGAAAATTGATGGAGCGAACCATCATCATCGCCAACACTTCTAATATGCCTGTAGCCGCACGCGAAGCTTCTGTTTATACAGCTATGACCATCGCTGAATATTACCGGAATATGGGGCTCAAAGTACTCATTCTTGCCGACTCCACTTCACGCTGGGCACAGGCCTTACGGGAGATGAGTAATAGGCTTGAGGAACTCCCGGGTCCGGATGCCTTTCCAATGGATTTAACCGCTGTAATTGCCAACTTTTACTCTC
>CAZCRJ010000162.1:0-6411 GCA_964501015.1 uncultured Roseivirgaceae bacterium
CCTGTTGAATTACTGATAAAAATCAAAGCTATCGATTCATCGATTACTGTTATCATTATTAATGGTACGTCAGAAGTACAAACTGCAGTTGAAGCGTTTCGTCATGGTGCCAGCGATTATATCATAACACTATGCGGTCATGATGAATTACTCACTAGCATCCAGGAAGCAGTTTCAAAAAATGGGATGAAGCAGGTTCAGGGTCAACGTGAAACAAAACCAGAAGCAGCCGGCAAAAACGCATCTTCGATGTCATCATCTGCGAAATTTAGTTTTGGTAGAAGCATTCAGTCGCAAGCTGTTCAACGAAACATAGAACTCATTGCACCCAGCGACTTGTCGGTAATTATCACGGGAGAAACGGGAACAGGAAAGGAATATGTAGCTCAGTACATTCATACCTGTAGTAAACGGGCGGGATATCCCTTTATAGCAATAGATTGTGGTGCGCTGCCGAAAGATTTGGCCGGCAGCGAGTTGTTTGGACACATAAAAGGATCGTTTACCGGTGCGGTAAATGATAAGCAGGGGAGTTTTGAATTGGCCGATAAGGGTACCGTCTTCCTTGATGAGATTGGAAACTTGTCGTACGAAAATCAAATCAAACTATTGCGTGTAATTCAGGAAAGAAAGATCAAACGGATAGGCGCCATTAAGGATATAGCAATTGATGTCCGAATCATTGCTGCCACCAATGAAAACCTAATGAACGCTGTGTGTATCGGTACATTGCGTGAAGATCTTTACCACCGGCTTAACGAGTTTGGGATACAACTTTTACCGCTACGTGAGCGCAAGGATGACATTCTATTCTTTGCTGACTACTTTCTTAAAATGGCTAATCAAGCACTGAATAAGCAGGTTACATCCTTATCAACAGAGGCACAACAGTATCTTACTGAGCATTATTGGAATGGCAATTTGCGGGAGCTGAATAATGTAATGAAGCGTGCAGTATTACTAACTACAGGAGAATCTATTCTGCCCGATAGTTTAACCATGGAGGTACTTCAGTCATGGGTATCAGGACAAGCGGAGGATGCCGTACCTGGGAATGTCGGAAAGTTAAAATCAATTGCATGGTCTGCCGAGCGCCAGGCTATCGTAAATACACTTGAGCGGGTAAACTATAATAAATCGAAGGCATCAGAACTTTTGAATATAGATCGAAAGACACTGTATAATAAGCTAAAGCTGTATTCGATAGTATATTAGGATAGAGTTATCCCGTTTCCGGGATAACTCGCACCTAAACCAACTTCACCTACCTGTACTATTTTAATCTTGTGATGCTTGTTTGATCAATAGAAGATACTATATGGGTTGCTACAAGCTCATGATCGTGTATATAAAAATTAGGCCACTTTGATAATCCCAGTATTTCAAGCGCCTAGACCTACTACACTAAGACTTACCATTCGATACACCTGACATATTTCTACACGTGTGGTATTTAAACCACAGCCACCGCACACGGATTTGACGTCTTGCAAATTGTAAGTCAATTTAAATTCTAAAGCAGTGTAAAATGATTCATGCCATTACGATTACGCTGTGGAAGGGGGGGAATTAATTCCACTCATTGGTAACAATACTGCTCACACAAGGCTACTTTATATCGATGATAGAGATCATCCCTTTTTTATTATTTCGTTGTACTGTTTGAAGCGTTGATTTCATAGGATTCCAGGCACTATAATTTTTGGCAAAATCGGTAGAATGCATTATTTCACCAAGGTAGTTGATCGCTTAGAAGTGGCATAGTTATTTCTGAGTAGTTTCTGATTTGCACAACGTGTGCACACAATTTTATACTTTAAATTAATATCGATATTATGAACACGAAAAATTTAATTGGTGGACTATTAGCCGGAGCGGCTATTGGTGCTGCTATTGGTTTGTTGGCTGCACCTTCCAGCGGAGAAGAAACCAGAGACAAACTTGCCAAAGGATCACGTAAATTGAAAAACGGGATTAAGGAATCTGTTGAGGATTCTATTGATTCTGTTAAAAGTAAATTCAATTACGGGATGGAAGACTTAGCCAAAAGGGGAAAGGATGTATTAAATGATGGTAAAAGGGCTTAACCCCATATCAGTTTAATTGCATTTAAAAAGAACTGTATCCAACTATATGATCAACCCATTCCTTTTAAGGGATGCTTAACAGCGCAGGTGTTGATTGCATTTAGACGGGTGCAGTTCTTTCTCAATTCTGGAGAATGCGATTTCTATTGGTCCCTCAACTGTGTAGCCCGGATTGCAATTCCAGGAAGTACTTTTCCTCTGACTGGAATTCTGATTTTATTTCCCTGTAGGCTTGTAGACCAATCCGAACTGCATGCGTTACAGCCAGTAGCGTATCTGTTTTACGACCGGTTTTTAATAGTTTTTTTTTGATGTATGGAATCATAGCTGAAAGAAGTATGGTAATTCATCCAAATATTCGAAACCACTAAAGAATAATGAAGTAAATAATTGTTGCACTCACGAGTACTAGTAAAACCAGTTTAACACCCCAATTTTTTATTCCATGATTGGGAGAATTCGTCAGATATTTAACCGTATCATACACTAAATCTGATTCATACATATGCTTTGGTTGTAGCTTCTTCCGAAGTCTGTATTTCTCACGCACCTCCATAGAAATATCCGGAAATTGTTTGATCATGTCCATATTCATATAGATAGTTTGTTTTAGGATATGAATTTACTGCTATCCTTGCCGTGTAGGGTTACATCCTAAAGCTGATGTATTGCATTATTTACTGATTGTACCAGGGTTGAGTGGTGAAGGTGCGGATATGGAACCAAATGGGATATGAGATCGGCAGAAAAGGGATTCCACTACAGTAGGGGCTATTCTGAATCAGTAAATTATACAATTTATACGGATTGGATTATAACCAACTTCTCCTTCTGATAGCCACCTTTATATTCTGATTTCAACTTATTTATATACGCTTTAAACATATTCTGATGAAGATTTTAATGGTTACTACCGATCATAACGATAAAGTGCTTGCGGTATTGGCATTCAAAAATCTGAATGCAGCAAACTCTATTGATTTTGTTTCCACTACAGATGAGTTGATGGACTACATTGCGGTTCGATCAAGCTCCAAAATGGAAATGCCCAATTTAGTGTTGGTGGATATACAATCAAATGGGCGCAATGTAAGCCGGGAATTACGGGCCAATTCCACCTTGGCAGGTTTAAATGTTATAACCTATTCTACTCAGGTATTTAATAAGAAATCCCTACACCTGGAAGATGTAAAAGAACAGGATAGCAATGCATCAAGAGTAGAAGAATTAGACTGGATTCTGAAAGAGATTTGCTCGGGATTGCAGACTAAGGATGGATGGCAGTATAGTATTAAGCCTTCGTTAAGTTCTGTCATGAATTAACGTTATTTCCATCCTCAATTACTGACTTCCTCCATCATTCCGATATTCAATAAGCGCAGTCCCTTATCTAATATTTCAATTAAGCCTTCGTCTTTAAAATCGGCTAGCGCTCTGTTCAAGGATTCGGTTGACGTACCAACCATGCTGGCGATATCTTTCCTGGCTACCGTAATAATGGATGGGGTTAAACCGATCATCGTAGTTTGCTTGTTCAGCTTTAATAGGGCAGTGGCAACACGTTGTCTTACGGAATGATAGGCAATTTCAATAAGGAGATTATCTGATTTATATAAGTTATTCGACAACATGGAAATAAATTTTCGTGCTATTTCCTTATTCGTGTAAAGCATGGTTTGAAAATCCTGCTGTGGAATCAGAAATATTTCTGCCTCTTTTAATACCACCGCTGTTTCATTATTGGGTTTATTTTCCAATAAGGGTAAGAAACCAATAAACTCCCCAGGGTAATGAATTCCGGTCATTAACTCTTTACCGTCACTATTGGATTTATAAGTCTTTACTTCGCCCTTGGCTATAAAATACAGATAGAGCGGTTGAACACCTTCCAGAAACACAAAGGATTTTTTCTTATAGGTTTTCGATAAGCGATCTTCCGATATTTTATGAAAGCCCGGAAGTTGTTTTGTTTTTACAAAGAAGTCGTTGATATCCGTTACCGTGTTTCTAAAGGTAGTTCGTATCAATTCATTTTTCTTCAATCTCATTTCAATGACATTGAATAATTCTAGTCCATCGAATGGTTTGGTGATGTAGTCATCCGCGCCTAAATTCATACCGGCCCTAAAATCCTTTCGCTCACTTTTAGCCGTGAGAAATATAAATGGGATGTTAGCGGTAGAGGGATCCTTGTTCAGGATGTGCAATACGCCATACCCATCCAGATCAGGCATCATAATATCACATAAAATTAAATCTGGTTGATTTTGATGTACCAGTTCAATACCCTGACTGCCACTATTGGCTGTATATACTTCATAGTTTGCAATCTTAAGAATGGAGGCAATGTTTGCGCTCATATCCTGATCGTCTTCTATCACTAATATTTTCGACTTCATAATGCATTTACTTTATTATTCAACCAATCGGGCTTCAGTGTATTGTCAACGGGTAATACCACCGTAAATTCTGTACCCACATTTTCTTTGCTTTTAAATTCGATACTACCATTCAGTAGTTTAATATTTTTTTCTACAATATGCAGCCCTAGTCCGGTTCCTTTAAAGTTGGTAGCATTGGCAGCTCGGTAGAATAATCCGAAAATATATTTTTGCTCTTTCTCCGGAATGCCAATGCCCTGATCCTTCACGGTAAGGGTTAATACATTGTCGTTCAGCACCGAGTGAATCTCAATTTCACTTCCTTGTTTGGAATACTTGAGAGCATTGGAAATGAGATTCGTCAGAACACTCCAAAAAATATGGGTGTCTATTACGCATGTATCCCGATTCCCTGAGTGAAGATACGTGATGGTTTGATCTGGTTTTCTAGCCGGTTCAATTTCCAGAATAATTTCATTAATAAAATCTGGAATAGTGATTTCGTTGAACACTACCTGTACTTCATTTTCCTGGTGCTTTTCTAACGATAAAAATTCATTTAAGGTACCGTTAATGGTGTTTACCGAACGCTTAATCCTATTGGAATGGACAAATTTCTCCTTCTCATAGTCTTCACCTGTATAGTTTTCAAGGAAGAAAACAGATGATAGTATGGTGGAAAGGGGAGTTTTAAATTCGTGTGAAGCAAGCGTGATAAAGCGTGATTTTAGCTCGCTCAGTTCCTTTTCCTTTTCATAGGCCATGTGCAAGCTTTCCTCCATTAGTTTTTGTTCGGTTACATTGCGTATAACACAAAGAATTTCATCTGTACCGTTTTCAATATCCGACAACGGTTCCCCTTCAATGGTATAGACGTGATCTTTTGTTCGTACCTCAAACGAAATACTCTCTCCGTCAAAAACTTTCAGTAATCGGGTTAACGTATGATCATGAATAGCCGCATCCGAATGCGTGGCAGACCCTACCTTATTGATACCAATCGAAGGAAGGTCTATTTTATCCATGTCCTTTCCATCGAGCAGCACAAATTTCATTTTCCGGTTAATTACGCCTATAACACCGTCTGGAAAATGATGGACCACGCGATCATACAGTCGTTGAATTTTGAGAAGTTTTTCTTCAATAGTTATGCGTTTTTGTATCTGTAATTCAAGATCACGATTAATTTTCTTAATTGTATTTAAAGAGTCTAATAGATTGTTGTTTTGCTCGTTTACTTTGGACTCCAATACGTCTGTGGTATTTTTAATTCCTTCAAGGTGATGCACATCAACGTCCTCGTCTACTTTAATACCGGAATCAATTCCTGTACTTAATGTAGCTACCACATCACCTTTAGAATTATAAATAACCCGGGTGGTCCATCGAATGGTATAGCGTTCACCATGCAGGGTAAGCACAGGAGTCTCATAATTTTCTATGGCTCCCGTAATAACCGCTTTATTAAAGATGCTTTGTACCTGGTCGGTGTAGTCTACGGGTAAAAACTTTTCAAACCAGTTTAAGCCACAGAGTGTTTCTTCAGCAGAACCCAGCAGGGTAGATCCATAAGTATTTATTAAGGAGATATTTAAGGAGGTATCGAGAATTACGAAAATGACCGGTGTTTGTTCCTTGGCTTCATCGCCTGAGGGGATAGCGGCATCACTTACAAAAAATACGGTGAAAATTTCATTACCTCCTTCGAATTGACTGGTGCTGACTTCCACCTGAAACTGATTGCCGGATTTCGTAATTCCCGTCAGTTTACTTTTTTGTCCTACTACTAATTTGTTTTTACGACCATGTAAAGCCTCGCTGGAAACGGATGCTCCGTTAGGAACAATTTTTTCAATGGATTGGTTAAGCAGCTCGTCATCATTATACCCAAATAAAGTGTTTGCACTGGGGTTGATGAGGATAATAAGGCTTTTTTCATTCAG
>CAZCRJ010000163.1:0-5262 GCA_964501015.1 uncultured Roseivirgaceae bacterium
TAATACCTATAAAAACAAGGGTTTACCCCCCGGGCCGATTAACTTGCCGGAGATCGCGACTTTGGAAGCCGTACTCCACTTTAAGTCCAGTAACTATTTGTATATGTGTGCTAAGGAAGATTTTTCAGGCTATCATAATTTCACTGCATCCTATTCAGAACATTTAAAAAATGCAACCCGGTATCAGCAGGCGCTTACACGGGAGCAGCGTATTGGCCGGGCCGCACAAAACAGTAAATAATGTATCAATCTGAAACATCTATACGGGTACGATACGGAGAAACTGACCAGATGGGCTACGTATACTATGGGTATTATGCGATGTATTATGAAGTAGCCAGGGTTGAGTCCCTTCGCAGGTTAGGATTGACTTATCGTGAAATTGAAGCCATGGGAATTATTATGCCCGTGCTGGAAAACCACTCCCGATTTTTAGTAGCCGGAAAGTATGATGAAGTATTGCGCATAGTCACTACCATTAAAGATAAACCATCAGTACGGATTGCGTTTCACTACGATATCTATAATGAAGAAGACAGATTAATTCATCAGGGCCATACACTGCTGGCATTCGTTGACCAGAAAAGCGGTAAACCATGCAGGCCACCGGAAGCAATGATGCGTGTTTTGGCGCCCTTTTTTACATGAAGTACAAATACAAAAAATATTTTTTACAAATCACTCATGCCCGCGTTCTGCTGGATTGGATGAAGCGTGTGCGATTCAAACAATTTGATAATGTTTCGCTGTATTCTATTTTAAAAACGTTACTGAATAATTTGCAAGAGGATGAAATACTGGATCGCGCCAATGGTGTGGCCTTTAATTTTATCCTGGCCATTTTTCCGGCAATCATATTCCTGTTCACACTTATTCCTTATGTGTCTATTTACTTCCCTTCTATCAATACGGATAGCATCATGGAGTTTTTGGGCGAACAACTTCCGCCCAGCATGTTTGAGGTAATTGGCGGTACGGTACAAGACATTGTGAGTATTCAGCGCGGAAGCTTATTGTCATTCGGGTTTGTTCTTTCAGCATACCTGGCAACCATCGTTTTGATTGCATTAATGCGCGCCTTCAATGCCTGCTATAAAACCAATGAAAATCGTGGCGGATTCAAAACGCGACTCATTGCAACAGCCCTCACGTTCAATCTGGCGTTTGCCCTTATGTTAGCCATTGCCCTGTTAATTGTTGGTCAGCTGGCACTTGATTATGTGTCTGCCAACCTGAATGATTTTGCGCTGATTGATATTGATCAGATCACTGTATACATACTCTTTGTGCTACGGTTTTTGGTAATCTTTATTGTCTTTTACCTGGTGATTTCCAGTATGTATTATTTCGGACCGGCCATCCATTACAACTGGCGGTTTTTTTCAATCGGATCATCAGTAGCCACATTTCTTATCCTTAGTGTTTCGTATGGCTTCTCGTATTACATCACCAACTTCGGCACGTACAATAAAATCTATGGTTCGATCGGAGCACTGATTGCCCTGATGATCTGGATACAACTCATTTCTATTTTATTGCTGGTCGGATATGAACTCAATGCCAGCATACACGACAGCCGCAGGAAAGAATCCATTCGCCAGGCGAAGCGTTTAATTCATAAGGCTGAAATGGTAAAGGGGTAGTTTAGGATAGCTATGGTAGCACCCCCATCTGGGAAAACCCCCGTCCCAATGGTTGCGGGGTAATAAAAAATCCACCCCATAGTAGCGGGATGGATTTTTTCATCTAGTGGACTTTTGCTTCTACAACAATCAATCATCGTCATCATCGAAATCATCGTCATCATCATCATCGAGACCCGCGTCACAGGCATCTTTAAAATTCGAAAAAATGAGTTGCGTAAGGTTTGTGTTGGAGTTATCATTGATACGAATAACTCCATCTTGGTCTACGTTGGCTTTACTTATATCAACTGAAGCAAGTAATTTATCAAGGTCAATCAACACTAATACTTTGCTCAATACTTCAGGTTGCATATTAAATCCTTTGTTGTACTCAATCTCAATTTCCAGTTCAGCTTTGGTTGAGAATTCTACCTGGATTGGATCGCCTGCATCGGGTTGATACGTAAAGCTGACGAACATAGAATTACCGCCCTCCAGGAATTTACCCAACTCAATCTCAACTTCATTGTATAATCCTGGTTCGATATTGCTGATACCAAAGTCAGGGCTGCTTGTTCCGGCAATCAGGTCCACCACATACCTTCCTTCAAATTCTAGTTCGTTGTCATCGCCTGAATCATCATCGTCATCGTTCTCAAACTCAACTTCGCTAACACCTATACGTGCTTCCTTAAAAGTAAAAGCCGAATTCATCCCTCGTCCACCCGGATTAATGGTAGACGATGTTGTGGTTGCTTTCATTTTAAAAGCAACTCCTTGAAGTGTGGGATCTTCGCTTGAACAACTCCACAGCATAACTGTAGCCAACAGTACAAAAGCAATCATTTTTATTTTCATAAGTATATAGTTTAATTGTTAAATCTTTTTTAAGACAAGTTTCTTTAGGTCATAAGGCTCCTGATCGTCTTCATCTTCAAGTATAATTTGCAAGAGATCATATTGCGTGACAGTCCAGTCTTCATCAAGCGCATCATATGGATTTTCTGCATTAAGTTGGATGTCTAGTTTGATAGAGCCATCATCGGTATCGGTTTCCCATGTTCCTTTAAATTCGTTGGTGCCATTAGATGCGGTGAGCGTGCCATCAGGATTAAAAATCAACACATAATCTTCCCAAACACTAGTCTGATCTTCATCATCATTGATAAATGAATCGATCCGCCAACTTAAAGAGGTTAATATTTGAATAAAGTTCTCATAATCTCCGTCATCATCATCACAATCATCTTCTGAAAGAAGTATGGCAGTTTCAAGTTCGTCATAATTCTGGACAACAAGTTCGGATCCATTACTGGATATAAGTGTTACCGGAAACTGAATGCTTATGTAAGTATTTTTTAATAGCTGGCTTAAGAAATTATATAAGGCTTCGTCACTGCTGATGGTGATGACATTGGAAACCTGGTTGTTGATGTCATAAACCCTGATGATAAGGGGGTATTTAATATCAATACATTCAATATCATCCTCATCATCGCAGGAATCAATTAATGCATTAAGGTCTATTCTATTTGATACTGTAACACGGTTGTAATCGGGCAGTATCACGTTAATGGGAAACACAAACTCCACCTCTCCATCATCGTCAAGAGCGTCTTCCACTAGATCGAAATCAGCCGTTGAGGTTACAATAATCGTTTTGCCATCCACTATAACTGTTACCGGTAAAACAACTGTCAGGCAACTGGATTGATCCAGAATGTTATCGGCTGAACCATCCAAGCGTGCTACCTGAAGTAAAAGAGGCACTACCGGTGAGGCGATTGTAATGGCAGAATCATCGGGGGGAAGCGTAATAATACTCTCTTCCTCCTGACACCCCATGATAGAAACTGAAATCAGAGCGGATATAAACCAAAGTTTTATTCCTTTTATCACGGCTTTACTATGGGTATTGTTGCTCATCATCACCAATAAAACCGGCTTCCTGATAAAAGTCCTACCATGCTTTTAAAAATATTTTATTTTTTTCGGTAATGAGGAGTAGAATATGCAGTTATGGTGTTAAGCATTTAAATTGCCAATCGGCTTATGAACGATAATCAGCACGTTTGTGATGAATCTGTATTTCGAACAATATTCGAGACCTATTCACGCGACCTGTATAATTTTCTTCATTATAAATATGGCGCTGAGAATAATCCTGAAGATTTAATGCAGGAGGCTTTTGCACGCCTGTGGACTAATTGTGAAAAAGTGAGCCCTGAAAAGGCTAAAGCATTCTTGTTTACGGTAGCCAACAACCAGATGTTGAACGATTTAGCAAGAAAGAAGACAGTTTTGAATTACCAAAAGGAGCATACTGAAATCCTTACGGATGTTTCCCCGCAATATGTTTTGGAAGAAACCGAATATATGGAACGCATTAAACAGGCGTTGGAAGATTTATCAGATGATCATCGGGTAACCTTTATGATGAACCGGGTTGAGGGACTGAAACATCGGGAGATAGCAGAACGCTTAGGCATTTCGCAGAAAGCAGTTGAAAAGAGGATTTATAAAGCCGTAGAGGTTCTTCAGAAAAAGTTGGGTAAATTTTAACGGCAGGTAGGAGTTTTTGCCGCTTAGCGGTTTTATATACAAATAAAGTTATTAATGAGTAACCGGGAATACATCGAAAAATGGCTGACTGGCTCCTTAACGGAAGAGGAACGTGACCAGTTTGTGAAAACGGATGCATTCCAGTCTTTGCAGCGTATGGATCGGGCACTGAAGCATTTTCAACCTGTACCACTCGATACACATTCTGCATATGAAAAGTTAAAAATCCGGACTACCAGGAAAACCAAGGTAATTGCCATGGATTGGCGCATTATATACCGCATTGCTGCGGTGCTGGTTATGGGCTCAATTATCTTCTATTTTCTGAACGATTCTTTTTCGTCAAAGGAGAGTGTTCGGTATGCCACAGCTGTGGGCGAAACGCGGCAAATTACACTTCCCGATAATTCGATCGTTACATTAAATGCTGTGTCTTCAGTTTCATTTTCTACTGACCGTTGGTCGCGCGAAAGAAAAGTAGTTTTGGATGGGGAAGCCTATTTTGAAGTGCAAAAGGGAAAATCATTCCAGGTACTAACCCCCGGTGGAAAGGTAACGGTGCTGGGTACTCGTTTTTCAGTAAAAGATCGCCCAGGGTTTTATGAAGTAGTGTGCTATGAAGGACGTGTTGAGGTAAAGGGTTCCGATGAAGCTATTCAATTAGCACATCAGGATTACTACCGTGAAGCAGGGAAATCCATATCGCAGTCCACGTTTAGCTCAGCAACCCTTCCGGCTTGGCTAGGCAAGGAAAGTTCATTTCAAAGTGTACCCTTTTCCGAGGTTGTGCATGAGTTGGAGAGACAATATGGGGTAGTGGTGAAGTTGGATCAAATAGATACGCTGCAACGCTTTACCGGTAAGTTTCCGCACCAAGACCTTGACACGGCTCTGCAGGCAATTACTATTCCACTCAACCTTTCATACAAAGTGGACGGTAAGGAAATACGCTTGTTTCATGGTGAGTAATATTGGCCGATCAGTTGTAATTTCCACTTTGCTGTTTGCTTGTTTGATACCGGCAATTGCTCAACCGCGTGACCAGCAACTATTGGTTGTAGTATTAAGTTCGCTG
>CAZCRJ010000163.1:5272-6327 GCA_964501015.1 uncultured Roseivirgaceae bacterium
AAAATTTGCCGTAGCGTTTACTTATGCAGATGAAGCAATTGGAGTAAACATAAAGATCATCGCTCCTCCGCGCGATGCAAGCCTTGAGCAATGTCTGCAGCACTTGCGAGAGAAAACGGGCCTTGAGTTTGAACCAATCAACCAACGGTACATTGCCATTACAAAATCTGATCTCCGGAAGATCGGAGTAATTTGTGGGCACCTGCGTTCATCTGAAACGGGTGAGCTCATTACGGGCGCTGCCATTCAATCGGGCGCTGCTTTTACGTACAGCAATGATGCAGGTTATTTTGAGTTAGCGCTGCAGCTATCGTCAACACTCAACATTGTTTCTCTCGGATATGAATCCGTAAGTGTTTCTGTTGCCTCCGATGGTTGTAAAACCATTGTGTTGCCCGTTGCGCGCACGTTATTGGATGAGGTTACTATTGCCGATGTGATTACCAACGGCATGGAACGAAAAACTGATGGCTCAATAACACTCAGCCACGAGGTATTGGGCATATTACCTGGCTTGCCACAGCCAGACGCTATACAGGCGCTGCAACATGTGCCCGGAGTAAATAGCATCCTGGAGTCTGCAGCTGAGTTGAACATCCGCGGAGGAACGAATGATCAGAACCTGTATTTGTTGGATGGAATTAAATTGTACCAGACGGGTCATTTTTTTGGATTGATTTCCGGGATAAATCCCAACCTGACTAAAAGTGTAAACCTGATAAAGAACGGTTCGGGTGCCTACTATGGTGATGGTGTTTCCGGTACAGTTTCCATGGCCACCGAGAACTCAGTAGCTACATCAACCTCGGGCAGTGCAGGCATGAACCTGTTGTATGCGGATGGTTATGTTCACGTGCCGTTAACTTCCAATGTCTCCCTACAGCTTTCGGGCAGACACTCCCTGCCTGCTGCGTGGCGTACACCCACCTACCGCCAGTATTTTACTCGGGCTTTTTCAGATACTGATCTTGTTGACAACCTCACTCAAGATCAAGATTTTGGATTTTATGATGTCAGTGCAAAACTCCTTTACAACATCACACCCCGCGATAAAC
>CAZCRJ010000164.1:0-6322 GCA_964501015.1 uncultured Roseivirgaceae bacterium
TCTATACGAACGCTTAAGGATATGATACTGATCGCGCTTATTGTTATTCCTGCTCTTACTGTTCTGGCCATACTTGTTGCACGGTCAGCGCAACAGGTCAAATCATTTTCAGTTGTCGGGATGAGCATACAACTGGTGATGTCGTTTTACCTGTTATATGAATTTTTGAAAGCGCGTGCTTCCGGAAATACCGATACCGTGTTGTTCGGAAACCGGTTTGAATGGTATCCAAGCTTACACATCTCGTTTGATATCGGAGTGGATGGCATTGCGGTAGCCATGATCCTGTTAACCTCCATCGTAATCTTTACAGGCATCTTTGCCAGTTGGGAAGTAAAAGATCAATTCAAGGAATTTTTCGCTTCCCTGATTATCCTGGCAACAGGTGTCTATGGATTCTTTATTTCCCTCGATCTTTTTGTGATGTTCCTGTTCTTTGAACTGGCCGTTATTCCGATGTATCTATTGATTGGTATCTGGGGCAGTGGTAAAAAGGAATACAGCGCGATGAAGCTCACGCTTATGCTGATGGGTGGTTCTGCCCTGCTGGTAGTAGGGATATTGGGTATCTATTTTCATTCCGATGTCAACGGTGCGCACAGCTTCAACATTCTTGAACTTGCCGAACAAAATTTTCCGATTGAAATGCAGCGCATTTTCTTCCCATTAACCTTTATCGGCTTTGGCGTTATCGGGGCATTGTTTCCCTTTCACACCTGGTCACCCGATGGGCATAGCTCTGCCCCTACTGCAGTCTCTATGCTGCATGCCGGAGTGCTGATGAAACTGGGCGGTTACGGCTGTTTGAAAGTTGCCATTTACCTGATGCCTGAAGGCGCGCAGGAATTATCCTGGATCTTTTTAATCCTTACTTCGATATCGGTAATCTATGGCGCACTGGGTGTTATAGCTCAAACTGATTTGAAATACATTAATGCCTATTCCTCAGTGAGTCACTGCGGACTGGTATTGTTTGCCTTATTAATGCTGAACAAAACGGCCAGCAATGGTGCCGTACTTCAAATGATATCCCATGGCTTAATGACAGCCCTCTTCTTTGCCCTGATTGGCATGCTCTACTCCCGCACACACACCCGTATTGTACATGAGATGGGTGGTCTTATGAAAGTTCTTCCGTTTCTGTCTGTCTGCTATGTAATTGCTGGTCTGGCATCCCTCGGATTGCCAGGCTTAAGTGGCTTCGTTGCAGAGATGACCATATTTGTCGGAGCCTTCCAGCACCCCGATATGTTTCACCGGGTCATTACCATCATTGCCATTTCATCTATTGTGGTTACAGCCGTCTACATTCTGCGTGTGGTAGGTGGTCTATTGATGGGTCCGATTAAGAATGACGCCTACCTGACGATGGAAGGTGCAACATGGTATGAAAAAATTGCAACTGTTTCGCTGATTACAGCGATTGTAATCATTGGTATTGCGCCCCTGTGGCTTTCGGATATGATCATGAAAAGTCTGGGGCCGATTTTGGATTAATGAATATAAATGAACAACATCATTGCACGCGACTTTAGATTTGCCTTTGGAAGCAGCATGCAATGACGCACTATAACGTTAGAATATGAGCTTAAACGAATTACTGCTAATGCGACATGAATGGGCCCTCGTGGTAGTCGCGTTGGTGTTGCTGGTACTGGAAATTGGTATGCCTGACGAGACGAAGAAAAGGATAAACCTGTTCGCTTCGCTTATGATGATCCTGGTAACCATCATAGGGTTTCTGCCGGCTGAAACTGGAACACTTTTCGGAGGGATGTATATCACCGATCCGCTGCGTATCCTGATGAAGAACATCCTGAACGTTGGTGTGGTACTCATTTTCCTTCAAAGCAATGCCTGGTTAAGTCAGGAAGCATATAAAGATCGGATTACTGAATTTTATTTGTTAACCATCTCCAGTATGATCGGGGTGAACTACATGATTTCTTCCGGACATTTTCTAATGTTTTTCCTTGGACTTGAACTCACCACCATCCCCATTGCTGCGCTGGCATCGTATGAACAGTATAAAAGCAAATCAGCAGAGGCCGGTATAAAATTGATCCTCTCTTCTGCCTTTTCATCTGCTATTTTGTTATTTGGTCTATCCATACTTTATGGCGCGAATGGAAACCTATACTTTGAAGGGTTCACACTCACTTCATCACCAATCAATGTATTGGGATTTGTGTTTTTCTTTTCGGGCATCGCCTTTAAAATCAGCATTGTGCCATTCCATCTATGGACAGCCGATGTGTATGAGGGAAGCCCAACGATTGTCACCTCCTATCTCTCCGTGATATCGAAAGGCTCTGCTGCCTTTATTTTGGTGATCATGCTCTTTACCATCTTTCAGTCGATACAACTGATGTGGCAGGATATACTCTATGCTACTTCCATCTTAACCATGACTATTGGTAACCTGTTCGCAATCCGTCAGCAAAACCTGAAGCGGTTTCTTGCCTTCTCGTCAATTGCACAGGTGGGTTTTATCCTGCTGGGTATGATTAACGGCACTGCGCTTGGAATGGCAACAGTAATCTACTTCATACTGATCTACGTATTCTCCAACCTGGCAGCCTTTGGTGTTATCCAGACCATCGGGCATTTCTCCGGAAAAGTTACCATGGACGATTACAACGGGCTATATAAAACCAATCCGCAGCTTAGTCTTGTCATGATGCTGGCGTTATTCTCCCTGGCCGGCATACCGCCACTGGCAGGGTTCTTCGGTAAATTCTTTTTGTTCACAGCTGTAGCAGAAACCGGTTTCTATACCTTGTTACTGATTGCCGTTTTGAATACCGTTATCTCCCTTTACTATTATTTGCTTGTAGTTAAAGCGATGTTCATCAACAAAAATGAATCACCCATTGCCTGGTTCAAAAGTGATGTGCCGATGCGCATTTCGCTTACTGTTAGTGTTGTGGGTATAATCCTGATCGGCTTTTACAGTCCGGTGTTCGAATACATTAAAAACCTTTGTTTAAGCATCTGATGGCACTCGATAAATTTCAACATCCAACCAAGGAAATTGACGGCAAAAACTTCCGTGTTATTGAAACCGGTATATCAAAAAACCGGGCCGATTTTCTTTACCAATTGTTAGCCCACAATGCATTGGAAACTAGTGTAGAAACTGACCCGCTTAAGGAAGGTCAGGAACAAACCTACACGCTGATTACACCAGACCTCACGTTTAACCCGATCGTAAAAGTGTATAACCGTGAGCTCCGCACCCTGAACGGAAAACACGTAACACCCGATTACTGGAACCAGCTTACCGACAAGGCTGAACCAAACTATTGGGATGTAAGCAAGAAGGAGTTTCTTAAATAACCTCTTTACCAAGCTGTTTATTTCTTTGTAGTATTAAAGTATCTTCGTGGCAGATTGAGTTCTTCTAATAAGATTCGTTTTTATGTAATTTCAAGTATGAGTAAACAAGACATACGGTGGAAGCAACGTTTTGCCAATTATCAAAAAGCATTGGCCAAATTACAGGATGCGCTTGATCAATTCGATGAAGGAATGACTGATCTCGAAAAAGAAGGAATGATACAGCGATTCGAATATACCTATGAATTGGCCTGGAAAACTTTGCAAGACCTTTTATATGAGCGTGGCTACATTGATATTAAGGGCCCTACGTTAGTATTACAGCAAGCTTTACGGGATAATTATATTACCGAAGAAGAGGGATGGAGAAAAATGAAAGCAGCACGTGAACTTACCTCCCATACGTATGACGAGCATACTGCTAATACTATTGTAATGGCTATTAGGGATACATACTTCAACTTACTTGCTGCTTTACAAAAAAGACTAATGGCAGAATTTTTGAACTAATCCCATGGAAAAGACGCAATCCATATTTGGACTTACAGAAGATGTAACGAATTCACTGTGTCAGATTTTTGAAAAAACGGATGCTGTGGAGGAAGTCCTTGTGTTTGGATCTCGTGCAAAAGGAACGTATACCAGTGGATCCGACATCGATATCGTCCTAAAGGGAACAGCTATTACGTTCGACACACTACTTACCGTGATGAGTGCGATAGAAAATCTCCAGTTGCTCTACCGAACCGATGTGCTGAATTACAATACTATTCAGGATAAAGATGTTTTAGATCATATTGATCGCATTGGTCAAACGCTCTGGAAACGACATACCGTACGGAATACACTCCCATAAATTTCATCACTATTATCTTCTGATTAACACTCCAGGATAATTTGCCACGGCCTTATGCTCTTCATATACCACTTGACCGTTTACCCATAACCGTTCTATTCCGGATGACAGCGCCTTAGGGTTGTCAATAGTAGCATTGTCGTTAACGGTATCGGGATTGAACAATACTAAATCAGCAAAGTAACCCGGTGCAATCAGTCCGCGGTTTTTAATCCCGAGATTTTCTGCAGCGAGGCCGGTCATTTTGTAAATGGCTTTCTCCAGCGGCATGATCCTTTCTTCGCGTACATACTTACCCAATACGCGTGTAAAGGCACCATGTCCGCGCGGATGACCACCCATCGAACCATCCGAACAAATGCTGGTATGTTCCCAGCGAAGAAAATTTGTAACATCAACTTCACTCATGGAGGTAGCAACAATGGACGATGATCCATCACTGATAATACGCAGTAACGCCTGGGCAGGAGATTCCCCATTCAGTGATGCAATTTCACTTACTGTTTTTCCAACATAATTGGAATTGGAAGGATACCGTACCATCACGGAAGCAGCGGGATCAAACAATTCTTTTGTGGCGAATTCTGCACTGGAAAGGTTTTCAAAATCCTTATCCGGAAATAATACGCGGGGTGTGGAACTCCACATCGTGTAGGGATATACATCGGCAGTAACTTGTATGCCCTGGTGCCGGCCACGTTGCAACTGGGTAAGTATTTTTGTTGACGAACCCCACTTGCTGCGCAACGCAATTTTCAAATGAGAAATCTGAACAGGAATATTGGCTTCCCGCCCGATGTCCAGCAGTTCATTAAGTGCTGCCTCCAGGTGCACATCTTCACTGCGGACATGACTGATGTACCGGCCATTTTTTGCGGCCGCAACTTTTGCCAAGGCAATCACTTCATCACGACTGGCATAAAATGCTACCTCATATTCTAATCCGGTGGAGAGTCCGAGTGATCCCTTCTCCAGCTCTGCATCCAAGAGGATTTTCATTTCCGATACCTCATCGGGTGTCGCCCTTCGTAACACATCCCCTTTCATAGCTTGCCTTCGGAGCGTCCCATGCCCCGTATAGGAAGCCACATTCACGCTAACGGGTTTGGCTTTCAACCTCGCACTAACGGAATCCATAGGAGAAGACCCTCCATCCTGCCCAACTACAATGGTGGTAATGCCCTGATTGATGACAGCAAGTGCCGTTGGGTCAGTGGCCAGTCCACCATCATGATGGCTGTGACTGTCGATAAAGCCAGGGGCGAGTATGTTGCCCTTTCCATCCGTAACTACCTCACCCTTTAACGGGGATAAATTTCCTGTATCCGTAATGCGATTGTTCACCACGCGCACACTGCCGGCATAGGCCGGAAGTCCTGTCCCGTCAATGACCTTCACATTGGTGATGAGTTGCGCCTTCGGAAATGCTGTGGTTTTGCCCTCCCATAGTTCCCGTACCATCCGGGCCGCTGTACCGTTTGATCCATTGGTGAGCACAACCAGCGTTTGATTGGTGTCAATATAGCGCACAATAATATTGCTGAAGCCAACCCATCCACCCGTATGCGAAACTACTTTGCCAGGCTCGTCAATAAACCATCCGAACCCGTATCTATGCGCCTCGCCCGAATTGAGTTTACCAGGAGCCAGCGCTTCAGCAAAGGTTTCTTTTTTTACCAGTTTAGAAGTGTACAGTGCCTGCTCCCATCGAAACAAATCTTCCACTGAAGAATAGATATTGCCATCTCCCATTATGCCATCAAAGCGAACCAGATCGTTTAGCACCGGCTTTCCATTCTCATACCGGAAACCAAACACCCTCGACTTCGGATAGGATTTCATTTTAAGGTTATAGGCATAGGTATTCGTAAGCTTCAGCGGACGTGCAATAGTTTGTTGAAAATACTGGTCGGCAGTAGTGCCTGTTACTTTCTCGATAATGGAGGCTAACGTTGTATAATTCGTATTGCAATATTCCCACTTCGCGCCTGGTTCAAAGACTAATGCAGGTTTCTTTGTTGCGAGTAATTCCAACGCCATTTGATTGGTGAGCGTATCCAATAAAATCATGTTCCGGTCAGCAATGTCAAAATATTCCGGCAATCCCGAAGTCTGATTCATCAGGTG
>CAZCRJ010000165.1:0-6277 GCA_964501015.1 uncultured Roseivirgaceae bacterium
TCAATCTCGTACCTTTGGGAGGTTATATCCTGGCTGACAATGTGTTGTGGAGCGGGAAGGTGCTGGATGAGAGACCTGATAAGGACACTCGAGCAATACTCGAGTTCAATAAAAAGGTACATCTTGATCCGCGAGTTGAACACCTGCTGCTGCCGATACGGGATGGCATTATGATTGTACGTAAGGTCAGGGATTGATTTTTTTAGGCTGAATATTTTTTAAACTATTCTGTATGAGATTCGCAGCCATATTATTGCTAAGCTTCTATGGAGTTTCGGCTCAAACACCGCAGGTTCCACACAAAATGAACGTTGCAGGAATTACCCTCACCATCCGTGATGATGCGCGAAGGGAAATTCAAAAGGATGTGGATGCGTTAACCCAAGCTCCAAAATACTTCAACATTAAGGTAGAGCGTGCGCGAACCTATTTTCCAATCATTGAAAAAATTTTTGCTGAAGAACGGTTACCCGATGATTTTAAGTACCTGGTGCTACAGGAGAGTGCGCTGATTGCCGATGCCGTTTCAGTTTCCAACGCGGTTGGCTTCTGGCAGTTTAAGGATTTTACTGCAGTGGAAATGGGGCTTCGTGTTGATAAGGAAATTGATGAACGGATGAACATCGCCTCTTCATCCCGTGCAGCTGCGCAATACCTGAAAAAAAACAATCACTTTTTTAACAACTGGATTTATGCCTTGCAGGCGTACCAGATGGGTGCCGGGGGCGTTATGCGTTCCATCAGTGACTATGAAAGCGGAGCCCGGCATATGGAAATTACCAGTCAGACGTACTGGTATGTAAAGAAATTCCTGGCCCATAAGGTAGCCTTTGAAAGCGCCATCAAAGGGCCTGCCATGGTCAATGTGGTGGCGTATGAAAACACGGGGAAAAAATCATTATCCGAAATTGCTAAGGAAGTTTCCTTGCCCGTTGAACAATTGGAATCCTACAATAAATGGGCAAGAAAGGGAATCATCCCCGATGACCGGAAATACATTGTGTCCATTCCTGTACAAGGTGATAGCAAGGAAATTTATGCTTCGGTTGCAAAGGCTGCTGCTCAGAAAGTAAAAGAAGCCGAACATCCTAAGCGGTTGGAAGCACGTCCTGCGCAGGCCATCGTAAGCGATAAAAAGTTTATTCATGGTTTGCCTACCATTAAGGCAGTTCAGGGTGAAAGTCCAGCGGCACTGGCAAAACGGGCCAATATTGGGTTATCCACATTTTTGTCCTACAACGATTTATCCATAAGCGATCAGCTAATAGAAGGACAATACTATTATCTAAAGAGAAAGAAAGCGCGAACCGCTGTTGCACAGCATACGGTAATGCTCAGCCAGGAAAGCCTGTGGACTGTTAGTCAGCAATATGGAGTGCAACTTAAACGAGTTAAAAAGCTTAATCCTTCACTTTCTACCAGTACCTTAAAAACCGGCACAACGGTAAATCTACCTGCCTTACCAGGAAGGCCATCCCGAACAGAAGAAGTACAGGTGGCTGCTGTAGAGGTTGACAGTGATGATTTTTTTAATTGGTCGGTTGATCCAAAATCGCAGGAAGCATCCCTGGTAACTGAAGTAAAACCAGAGGCCAGACCTGTTGTGCAAATGTCGGAACCAGCCGTGGTTACACAGCCTCGTGAAACCTTTGTTGCTGAAGAGAATAAAGCTTCAGTATCTGGTCAGCATAGTGTTGTGCAGGGCGAAACACTCTATTCCATTGCTAAACTATATTCTGTGGGGGTAATGGACCTTGTAAACTGGAATCAATTGAAGTTGGAAGAAGGTATTCGGCCCGGGCAGGTATTGCGTACGAAAGAAGTGCTATCCGAAACAGCCAGTGCTCCGTCTCCATCAGTCATACCAGAGGGTTTTGTGGTCTATGAAGTGAAATCCACCGATACGTTATATAGTGTTGCCCGTCAGTATGGCGTAACCATCAAGGATCTGATGGATTGGAACAAGAAAAAGGACTTCAATGTAACAGTCGGGGAAAAGCTAAGGATCCAACAGAAATAGTCATTTTTGACAGAATTGTGAAAATTATTACCTTATTCCACCTATTCTGTAATACCGGCTTCTTATTTTTTTAAAAAAGAATATTTTTGCACGCAGCCAGTTGAGTAGTTTCACCCTTTGAACACTTTGATAGTATACTGAGATGAATAACATTCCGAATTCCATTGACTTAGTGATGCTTGTGGATGATAATGAAACTGATAATTTCATTAGTAAACGGATAATAGAGATCACCCGATTTTCGTTCCGGGTAGAAGCCAAGAATTCAGGAAGAGAGGCGTTGGACTATATTAAAATGAATGAGCGTACTCCGGAAAACCTTCCGGATTTGATTTTCCTGGACATCAATATGCCTATTGTAGACGGGTTTGTGTTCCTATATGAATTTGAAAAATTCAATGAAATAGTACGCAATAAGTGTAAAGTGATCATTCTTTCCAGTTCTGATAATAAGCGCGATATCGATAAGATCGTCAACAATAATCATGTTATTAAATTCATTACCAAGCCCCTTACTGAAATTGCGCTTGAAGAGATAAAACTCAACGCTATCTGATTTACAATCCACCCACATCGATCTCATTAACCTCTTAGCTCATGAAAAAATATGCTGGTATTGGAGCATTGTCCATATTCGGTATGCTTTGTTTCCTCGCGTTTGGTGTAACCGCCCAGGTTGTTAAGCCTGACACAACTACATACTGGAAGCGAAAAATGATCTTTAATTTTAACGTCAACCAGGCATCATTTTCATCCAACTGGAAGGCCGGTGGTATTAATTCCATTGGACTGAATGGGGCGTTTAATTACAAAGCAAATTACACGAAAGAAAAAATCACCTGGGACAATGAAATTGACTTTATTTATGGTTTTGTCAATAATGATGGTCAGGGTTTCAGGAAAACAGTAGACCGGATTTTTCTGGACACTAAAGTTGGGCATGCGCTTAGCGATAAGTGGGACTTATTCACATCACTCAATTTTTTAACACAGTTTTCGAAAGGGTATAGGTACAATGATGATGAAACAGAAGATCTGATTTCGGACATTTTTGCCCCGGCCTTCATCACTTCGGCATGGGGTCTGGAGTATCATCCAGTCGATTACTTTAAAGTCCGCATAGCTCCTTTTGCACCTCGGGTAACCATTCTTGCGGATAACAATGGGCGCTTCGATGCTGTAGATCCATTGCGACCATATGGTGTGGAGTTGGGAAGTAATATACGGTATGAATGGCTGGCCTTCCAGTTAACTGCAGATTTCGATAAGGATATTGCACAGAATCTGAACTTAAAGTGGCGCTATATGCTGTTCGCCAACTACGAAACATTGAAAATGAAAACCATTGACCACCGCTTAGACCTGATGATAAGTGCGCGGGTGAACAAATTTATTAGTGTAGGTTTGGGGGGCATATTAATTTATGACATCGACCAGGATACGGGTGCGCAGGTTAGTCAGGCATTTAATTTTGGATTCCGGTATACATTCCAGAATTACGCAGAAAAATAGGAATCGAATGCGTTAGAAATCCGGATCTAATCCTAACCGCTCTTTCAAAAGAGTAAGGTTGGGATTTTTTTTTGCCAGGTGATCAAATTTTTCGCGGTTGGTATAAATCACTTTTTTATCATCGTTGTACTGCAATTCACCTGTAACCTGAAGTGAATAGTTTTTAAGTTTCTCGCGGATGAAATCTACAACAGTGGATTTTAAATCACTTAACAAAGTTTCTTGTACTGGATTATGGAGGTGCAGAATAATAGTGTTATCCTGAAGTGTAATTTCCTGTGACAGCAATTGGTATTCGGCCTTGTACACTTTACGACTTTCAGCAAACTCAACCCATGCTGCCTTTACCATGTCAACGGTAAAGGGTTGATCCTGATGTGGTGGAACTTCTGCAGTGTGTTCCGCCTGCTCTGTTTGTGGCGTATGGTTCAGTAGGGTTCTTATCTTGGGAATTTTCACAGTGCTTTTTGGCCTGTCTGAATTTGGCCCTGTGGTGGGCTTTGGCGTTGAAGGTGGTTGTGGTTTCGCAACCGGAATGTCGGCAGGTGGAGTTGCTTCTTCTGAAGTGGTGTGTGTTTCTTCGGTGATCAGGGATTGGTCACTGCTTTTTTTTTTACTGACACTGAGGGTTCTGTGTATAGATCCAAAACGGCTTTTACATTCGCCATTTTCATTAGTGCGAGCTCAACCAATAACCGTTGATTCTTGCTACTCTTATAATTAATGTCGCACTGTGTTGCAAGGTTTAGCCACGTTAGGAGGAGAGAGGGTGGTGCAGCCTGGGCCTGCTTGGCGTATTTAATTTTTACACTTTCCGGTACCTCCATAAGTTGGGTTGTGCGTGCATCCTGTGACACGAGCAAATTCCTGAAGTGTTCATTTAGGCCAACGATAAAGTTTTGCCCGTCAAATCCCTTTCGCAGGATTTCGTCCAAAATCAGCAAGGGTTTGGTATGATGTTCCGAAAGCAATGCATCCACTACCGCGAAGTAATAATCGTAGTCGAGTATGTGAAGATTGTTCAGTACATCTTTAAAGGTAATCCCTTTTCCTGCCGAATAGGTTACCATTAAATCAAAAATAGATAGGGCATCCCGTAAGGCGCCATCAGCCTTTTGGGAAATGAGGTGTAGCGCTTCTGCCTCTGCAGGAATACCTTCCTGATCAGCAATCCGTTTAAGGTGATGGCCAATATCGGAGATTTGTATCCGGTTAAAATCAAATATCTGGCAACGTGAAAGTATAGTAGGGATTACTTTATGTTTCTCGGTGGTAGCCAGAATGAAAATGGCATACGGTGGGGGCTCTTCCAGAGTTTTCAGAAAGGCATTGAATGCCGAGTTGGAAAGCATGTGCACCTCATCAATAATATAAACTTTGAATTTTCCGAATTGGGGAGGGTAACGCACCTGGTCAATCAGGTTTCGGATGTCCTCTACCGAATTGTTGGAGGCTGCATCCAATTCAAATATATTCAACGAATTTATTTCCGCCTTTTCTTCAAACCCGTTGATTAACCGGGCTACTATACGGGCGCATGTTGTTTTGCCTACTCCGCGCGGACCGCAGAATAAAAGGGCCTGTGCTAATTTGTTAGTGTCTATGGCATTTTTCAGCGTTGTGGTAATATGTTCCTGCCCCACAACTTCATCAAAACCGGAAGGCCGGTATTTACGTGCCGATACGACAAAATTTTCCATGGCGGCAAATTAACCTTTTTACGGTTGAAATCGGAAAGGATTTCGTGGGATAAATCTATACCATTGAAAATCAATACAGGCCATCAGAATTTATAGGTTATTCCGTTTGCCAACCTGTAAATCGTTCGCACGATGGGAACGATGGGTTCGCTTTCGTAGCTAAGGGTAAAGGAGGTTGTCCACAATAGCTTATCGGTTAATTTGGCGTTTAGATTAATATCCGTGCTATACCGATTCCGGAACTTATCGATAGCGCTATCATAGACTGTCTGGTAATACTGAATGGCATTACAATCGGCCCACTCTGAAATCTTAACGCGAAGAACCAAATAATTGGTGGATTTCCAGAATTTCGCCAGAACTGTTTCTCCTGAATAAGGATAGTTCCAGTTTTCGTGCTCATACATCAGGCCCACACTAAAGATTAGCGTAAAGTGATCATTCGTTAGTATGCGATGACGCATGCCTGCTCCGACCAGCAAGCGTGGGGAAAGGCCTCTGAAATTATCGTATTGATATTGCGCAAATGCTTCCGGATGTACTTTTCTGTTTTTTCGGAAGTCAAAGCGAAAATGCTGATAGCCCGTATTTAAAAATGGTGCATCATTTATCTTCAGGTAATTGATGTTGGTAATAGATGATAGTCTGTGTTTACCGGGAAAATAGGCGATGCTGGATTTTAAATCAAAACCAAAAAATTCTACAGGTTCATCAATGGCCGCGCTACGGTTATACAAAACCATACTGGAGGTGATGTTCGCCAATATATGCTTGGTAGTGTCACGTTCTAATGCTGATTTTTCAATATTCAGAATTTGCGATGTACCCTGAAAGGGAAAGGCCGCAATCAATACTAGTAAAGTTATTAGGGTGCGCATGATTCAAAAATAGGACTATACCTTGGATAATACCGTGTGTTCTATAGGGAACTATTTTAACACTATATTTGTCACCCTGCTGCCGGTTGAACTGGCATGGAGTTATTTGAAGTATTGGGGCCGACCGGTTTTGACAGGATGTGTGGTGACGTGTGTAAGCATGCAGG
>CAZCRJ010000166.1:0-6277 GCA_964501015.1 uncultured Roseivirgaceae bacterium
CTAACGTCTATCCTTTAGAGTCTCACTCCCGGAAAAGTCAAGCCAGTCTTGAGTATTTCCAAACACCCATACTACCAGTAAATAAAAAGACTTTCATAGATTACTGTTTTCGAGTCAGGTTTTCCTTATACTTGCAGCAAATTTTTTTACTTAAAAAACACGAGTTATGACAAAAGCTGAATTGATTGACAAGCTTGCAAGCGATGCGGGCATTACTAAGGTGCAAGCCACTACTGCCCTTGGCTCATTCATTGAAAGCGTTCAGAAGACACTGAAGGCTGGAAACAAATTTACCGTTACTGGATTGGGAACATTCTCTGTATCAAAAAGAGCTGCCCGCAAAGGCCGCAATCCTTTTACCGGTGAAACCATTAAAATCAAAGCAAAGAAAGTTGCCAAATTCAAAGCCGGAAAAGCATTGAAAGATAAACTTTAATGGATCAACTCATTAACCATAAAAAGCCGGTACATCACCGGCTTTTTTGTTTAGTGTTGTTTGGGATTAATGAGTTGTGAGGTTAATCCTATCAACTGGATTCATAATGTAGGTTCGGATAGCATTATCCTTTAACACCTCCACAATCCGATAGCCTCTGTAAGGTGTTCCCCAGTTTCCTCCAAAATGTGAATCAAACAGGTGTGGAATTTTACCCACCATCTTAACATCATCCAGGTCATGGTCGTGCCCATGAAATACAGCCTTCAGATTTGAGTGGTGCTTGATCAGACCGGCATAAGTTTTATTGTTAAGGCAGTTGCTTGTCCACTTTTGCTGCCCGATATGTAAAAAAAGAAACACATTATGCTTCTTATGTGATTTCAATTTCTCCTTTAGCCAATCGAGGTCGGGTGAAAGGTATTTACCCTTTTCATTGGAGGTTGTCATCATCAACAATACCTGGTCATTGATGATCGCTTCGTAATTCACCGGAACGTTCCATACTTCATTCCAGTAATCTGCACTCACCATATCATGGTTGCCTTGCGTCACATAATAGGGAACCGGCAACTGATCAAGACTTGTCTTGGCTTCGACCAGCAACTCCTGCTTATCATGGATAATATCTCCGTTGACAATGCAGGCATTCAGGGGCATCTCCTGATGAAAAGCAGAAATGTTCTTCACAAACTCACTAAAGAATTGTTTGTATTCAGTATTGGCCTGACCATAGTGTCCATCGCTGCCCACAGCAAACCTAAGAATAACTTCTTCCTGTGTTGATAACAGTTCTTTTGCCGATAGTACCTTTAGTCCACCCGTGAGCAGGTAAGCCGAGGTAAGGGTAAAGCCCTTTAGGAATTTTCTTCTTGTCAGTTGCATTGTATTGGCAAAATGAAACTTCACTGGACCTTCTAGAGTACAATAAAGGATTAAGACCACTTAGCCTAACTCTCACTTCAGTGTCAACTCCTGGATAATATTCTTTGCACCACCCAATATATCAATGCACCACAACACGTAGCGGATGTCTACACAAATGGTTCGGTTCAAATCCTTATCGAAAGCGATCTTATGACTGAGTGCTTCGTAGTTGCCATCAAATGCCAACCCAATCAGTTCACCTTTACCATTCAGCACAGGAGAACCGGAATTGCCACCGGTGATATCATTGGTTGTGATAAAATTCACCACCAGGTCGTTGGTACGCGCATCTTTATAGGGACCGAAATTCTTTTTGCGTGCTGCTTCCACAAGATTTTTAGGTAAATCAAATTCATAATCACCCGGCTTGTATTTTTCCAGAACGCCATTCATCGTACATACATAATCGTAGAACACGGCATCGCGAGGTTTATACGATTTTACATTACCATAACTCAGGCGCATTGTAAAGTTGGCATCGGGATACATGGTTTTTCCTGGGTTCATCTCCAGTACACCTTTCATGTACAGTCGGCCCAGGTCATTGGTCTTATTGGCAAACTCAGCAGACTTCGCTGCATACCGTGTTGTATAATTTTTAATGAAGGCTGATACGTAGGCATAAGCCGGATCACTTCGCAGGGTTGTAGAGTCGGGGTTGTTGAAAAAGGTTTTCCATTTTACATCATCCAGGAACATGGTTTCTGCAAACATGCTGGTCGCAAATTTCTTGAACGTATTGGCATCATTCAGGTCGCCATGCACCATGCTCACGCCTTCAAGGAAATCTGTAGGGTGCTGATCTTTATCAATATCGGTATAGTACATCTGAAAGGTGGCTGCCACAATGTTCTGATCGGAGGCCCGGTTATGGCTGGCCAGGAAATTGGCACGGTTTCGATTTATACTTTCCAGTACACGGCTGATCTCATCAACAGTAACATCTTTCTTGGTTAAGGTGCGTTCCAGTGCCTGCATGGAGGCCGCATAGCCTGCCAGAGGTGAACCGAGAATTCCTTCATTCATGTAAACGCGGTGCTTGGCATAGGGCCACCATTCCGTATACGCTTTTTCATAGTCGCTGAAGATAGTTTCATATTCCGGTTTGCCCTTTGCCCAGGAAATAAATCGTTCTTCTTCCGCCTTCTTCTGACCATACACATCATACTTCAGCAATTGCTCTGCTTCTCCTCCAAAAAATTTCCAATAATTGGCAATGCCTGCATAGTTTGAAGCGAGTTGAAGCCGTACGGCATCATCTTTTTTCATCTCATCAAACATGAGTTTGAGCCGCACATCACGCAGGTTTACAATGGCAGGGTTTTCGATTTCTGTTTTGATTTTTACGCCTAATGAAGTTTCATACCTATTGGTGCCTCCTGGATATCCGAAGATCATGGCAAAGTCGCCATCCTTCACACCTTTAGTGGATACTGGTAAAAAGTATTTTGCCTGGAGGGGCACATTTTCTGGAGAATATTCGGCTGCCTTTCCATCCTTACTCATATACACACGGAATACGGAAAAATCTCCGGTATGGCGGGGCCATTCCCAGTTGTCGGTGTCGCCACCGAATTTACCAATGCTTTCTGGAGGTGTGCCCACTAACCGGACATCGCGGTAACGTTCATACACAAACAGCAGATATTGGTTATTCTTAAAAAACGGGATAACACGTGCTTCCAATGCAGTGCCGTCCGTGGTACGTTTCACAATGTCCGCAGATATCCTTTGCAACCTGGCAGACCGTTCTGCTCCGCTTAATCCTTTAAGTACATTTTCCACTTCACCTGTTACATCTTCAATTCGGTTTAGAAACTGAACCGCAACGGAAGGTGTGGGAATTTCTTCGGCCTTGCTTTTCGCATAGAAGCCATCGCGTAAATAATTTTTCTCGGTTGTGCTGGCAGCCGCAATGGCTGCATATCCACAATGGTGATTGGTAAACACTAATCCCTCCTTACTTACAATTTCACCTGTACAACCACCGGCAAAAATGACAATGGCATCCTTAATGGAGGGTTTATTTAGACTGTACAGTTGTTCTTTACTCAGTTTCAGACCTTTTTTGGTCATGTCGTTATACACCTTGTCGCCCAACATGTACAATAGCCACATGCCTTCATCGGCCCGGACAAAACTGAAAACTAGCAAGAAGAGTAGGGAGAGTATTCGCTTTTTCATGGGATTGAGTTTAATCAATGGGTAAGATAAGAATTTGGAAATAAGTCCACCATGAGAAAAGTCAGAATGACGAAAAGCCTGTTACCATTTAAGGTTTGATTACTGATTTTATCTCATTTTCTTTGGGGCAAAATGGTTATGCCGCAATTCCAATCAGTTTTTTTGATCTGCTTGATTCTTAAGGCCTCCGCCCTAATGGTTATGGCTCAGCAAAATTCACAGCCGGAACCCCTGGCCGATGCCTCCTATAGCAACGGTGTAAGGATATTCGGGAAGCCTGTGGACACCCAAACCCGCTGTGTTCATTGGCACTCTGCACTGGACATTATCGCCATTAAATTCAAATGCTGTGATCAGTATTACCCCTGCTATTCCTGCCACGAAGAAACCACTGATCATGTGGCAATGGTTTGGCCGGTAGACGAATTCGATTCGAAAGCTATTCTTTGCGGGGTTTGCGGGCATGAACTGACTATCAAAGAATACATGAGTTGCGACAACACCTGCCCGAAGTGTACCGCTCAATTCAATCCGGGGTGCAAGAACCATTATCATCTGTATTTTGAAACAGAGAAAAAGTAGAAAGGCATTAGACATACGATACCAGACCTAACGGCTCAGCTCTCCATTGACATCCACAGAAGAACTTTATAAAACACTCGAACTGATTCGCATCGAGCGGCAAGCCGACCTGGAACAGTATAAACAAAAAGTCATGCTCCTGCCGCTGAGCCGGAAAACGAAGGAAGGAAAAAGCTGGTATCCCGTCACACTGAAGCGACACTACATTGGAACAGGTGAAAGGCTGATCATTGAAATCGAACGGACACAGCACCTCAATCAGGCACATGTTTTTCAATCGGGCAAAGTGGTGAATGTATTTACCAATGCCCACAATACCCCTGAAAAGGAACACATAGGCGGAGTGATCAATTATGTCCGCGATAATACCATGGTCATTACACTCAATGGTGATGACCTCCCCGACTGGATTGATGATGCCTTGCTGGGTGTTGATGTTATGTTTGATGAGATGACCTACCGGGAGATGGAGTTTGCGCTGAAAGAAGTAATCAAGGCTGAAAAGAGTAGAGTGTCGGAACTCCGAGAGATACTACTGGGTTACCGGTCGCCTGTTACCAGTCACCAGGTGCCTGAAACTGGAGACAAGAAGTTGCCATCGCAGTTAAATGAGAGTCAGCATAGGGCGCTGGATAAAATTTTTGAGAGCAGCGATGTAGCCATCATCCATGGTCCACCGGGAACGGGAAAAACCACCACACTGGTTCAGGCTATTGTTCACACTGTAAACGTTGAAAAGCAAGTATTGGTATGCGCACCCAGCAATGCAGCTATCGACTTGCTGGTGGATAAACTCAGCGAAGCAAAATTATCCGTTTTGCGAATCGGGCATCCGGCACGTGTAACGGAGCAATCCCTGAGTAAAACGTTGGATGCGCGCATTGCCAATCATGAACATTTCCGTGAACTGAGAAACATGCGCAGACGCATGGAACAGTTGCGCGACACAGCCTTCAAATACAAACGTTCCTTTGGATACTCCGAGCGCCAGCAACGAAAATTATTGCTTCAGGAAGCAAGGGCCCTGAAAGCGGATGCAGATGTTCTGGAATTCTACATCATCAACGACCTTCTGCAAAACAGTGATGTTATCGCCTGTACCCTCGTGGGCGCCTCGCACCACACGCTGCGTGGTAAGCGGTATAAAACAGTGTTCATCGATGAGGCAGCCCAGGCACTTGAACCTGCTTGTTGGATACCAATTTTACGAGCCGACCGTGTAGTGCTGGCAGGCGATCACCACCAGTTGCCGCCTACGGTAAAATCCTATGAAGCTGGTAAGGCAGGATTATCTAAAACATTGTTTGAAAAATGTATTCAACGCCATCCACAAACAGCCGTGATGCTGCAAACCCAGTACCGGATGCACGAAGATATCATGCGCTTTTCTGCGCAATATTTTTACGAGAATAAATTAGTAGCACATACTTCCGTTTCTACATCACTACTGGAAACCGACATCGCACCATTTGATTTTATTGATACGGCCGGAGCCGGATTTACGGAAGCTCAGGATCCTGAAACACTAAGCCGCTATAATGATGAAGAAGCTCAGTTCCTGATTCGCCAGGTGGAGAAACTAATTCTTCACATTGGCGTGGATAACTGGAATTTTTCCATCGGCATTATTACCCCTTACAGTGCTCAGGTCGAGTGGCTGATTAAACTGGCCGAAGCATCAGAAGAACTTTCCACACTCGCCACTTTCATCACCATCAATACGGTGGATGCCTTTCAGGGACAGGAACGAGATGTCATTGCCATAAGCCTGGTACGCTCTAATGAAAAAAGTGAAGTGGGATTTTTAGGAGACATTCGCAGAGTAAATGTGGCGATGACACGCGCCAGGAAAAAACTAATCATAGTTGGCGACAGTGCCACGCTTGGCTCCCACCCTTTTTATCTTGATTTATTGGACTATGTTCAGGAAAAAGGATTTTATAAAAGCACGTACGAGCTCCAATAGAAGGCATTTCGAATCAGCATTCTTTTTAATTAATTTTAGGCTATGATTGAAGTCCGTGATCCCGTAGCGCTCTATAACAAAACCAAGTTTTCAGTTGCAGAATACCTGGCATTTGAAAAAAACACTCCGGAAAAACATGAATTCTATAAAGGTAAAATCTTTGCCATGTCCGGAGCCAGTCC
>CAZCRJ010000167.1:0-6269 GCA_964501015.1 uncultured Roseivirgaceae bacterium
AAAATATTGATCCCTTCAGCATTATGGCCCTGACCTTTACCAATAAGGCTGCCAAAGAAATGCGGGAACGTATTGAAAAGGTAGTGGGCTATGATGCCCGAAACCTGTGGATGGGAACTTTTCACTCCGTCTTTGCCCGTATTCTCAGGGCCGAAGCACATTTGCTTGGATACCCCAATAATTTTACGATTTACGATACGGATGATTCCAAAACACTCCTCAAAAATATTGTCAAGGAAATCGGGTTGGATGAGACAACCTATAAAGCCAATGTGGTGTATAACCGAATCTCAGCCGCAAAAAACCGGTTGATCAGCTGGCAGGAATACCTGGCAAGCCCGGAACTCATTAGCGATGACACCACCAATTTGCGACCTGAAATGGGCAAGATTTACAAAACCTATGCTCAGCGTTGCTTCAAAGCCGGGGCCATGGACTTTGATGACCTTCTCTTCAACACCGACAAACTTTTTAAGGAACACCTGGAAACCCTGAACAAATACCAACATATGATTCGGTATGTGCTGGTAGATGAGTTTCAGGACACCAACCTTTGTCAGTATTTCATCATTCGGAAATTGTGCTCCGTGCAACAAAATATCTGTGTTGTAGGTGATGACGCACAAAGCATTTACGCGTTCCGCGGGGCGGATATCACGAATATCCTGAACTTCGAGAGAGACTACTCTGATCTGAAAATTTTTAAACTCGAACAAAATTATCGTTCTACTCAAACTATTGTTGAAGCTGCGAATTCAGTGATCCGAAAAAACAGGGCACAGCTCCCTAAAAATGTTTGGACCTCGAATGAAGAAGGTAATTTGGTAGAACTGATCAAAGCCGTTTCTGACAATGAAGAAGGACGGCTGATTGCTACGTCAATTTTTGAAGAGAAAATGCAGCACCAATTAAAGTTCAGCGACTTTGTAGTGCTTTACCGTACCAACAGCCAGTCGCGTGCGCTTGAAGAGGCATTGCGCAGGATGAATATCAAATACAAAATTGTTGGCGGACTCTCATTCTATCAACGAAAGGAAATCAAAGATCTCCTGGCGTATCTACGGTTTGCCCTCAACCAAAATGACGAAGCATCCTTTCGCAGAATAATCAATCTACCCAAACGTGGGATTGGCGATACAACAGTAGACAAAATCATACTGGCAGCTAATGATCACGCGATCTCCATCTGGGAAATATTGGAAAATGCAGGAAGGTTTGTAACGGGACGCGCTGTAAATGCTATCGATGATTTTGTAACCTTGATCAAGCGCTTTCAATTGGAGATTGAACGCAAGGATGCCTATGACGCTGCTTTTGAAATCGCAAAAGGTTCAGGCTTGCTGCGGGAATTATATGAAGATAAAACCGTTGAAGGATTAAGCCGCTACGAAAACGTTCAGGAATTACTCAATGCCATTAAAGAATATGTTGATGATCCTGAAAAAGAAGATAAATCTTTGGGAGCATTCCTGCAGGAAGTTTCGCTTGTTACCGGGCAGGATGAAGACAAAGACAAAGATCCGGAGAAAGTAACCCTGATGACCATACACATGGCAAAGGGACTGGAATTTAAGTATGTCTATGTTGCAGGGCTGGAAGAAGACCTTTTCCCATCACAGATGATGCTAAGCAGCCGCTCAGAACTGGAAGAAGAGCGCAGACTTTTTTATGTGGCCATTACCCGTGCACAGAAGCGACTGTTTCTTTCCTATGCCCTAACCCGTTACCGCTTCGGGCGATTGAAAAATTGTGAGCCCAGTCGCTTCCTGGATGATATTGATCAGCGGTATGTTAAAGTGAGCACCAAATTTAGCGGCCTCGAATCTTCTCCTCAACCTTCCGGAAACTATGCGCGATCGCTGGTTAACGGGATACGGAAGACCGCCACCTCATCGCCTCCGGCCAAATCAGCATCATCCTATAAACCCCCCATTGATTTCACCCCAAGCGACACATCTGCATTACAGGAGGGCATGAAGGTGGAACATCCTAAATTTGGATTTGGAAAAGTAGTACTCCTTGACACGTCTGGGGCCGACCGGAAAGCCAAAATACTTTTCGATGATTTTGGTGAGAAGACCTTATTACTTAGTTTTGCTAAACTCAGAATACATAATTAGGAGAGAAAGCCACCTTTTGGCTTCAATACCCACAAATCCATTTTCATGATAGGCGAATACAACACAGCACGACCCGATATTATTTTAAAAGAGTACGGTCGTAACGTTCAAAAACTGGTAGAATACATCCGTACAGTACCCGATAAAGAAAAGCGAACTGAACTGGCCACAACTCTGATTGACCTGATCAGGCAACTGACCCCCAGTTTAAAAGACCAACCTGATAATCCACAGCGCCTCTGGGATGACCTGTATATCATTGCTGATTTCAACCTGGATATCAACAACCCCTATCCCGTACCCGAACCTGAAGTGCTGTTTAAAAAACCCATGAAGGTTGATTACCCTCAGAGTAAGGTGCGATTTAAGCACTATGGTAAGAACATTGAAAGACTTGTGGTAGAAGCCATGAAAAAAGAAGAGCCCCAGGAAAAAGAAGAGGCTATCATATACCTGGGTAAACTCATGAAAACTTTTTACAGTAACTGGAACAAGGAAACACTTGATGATTCTGTGATTGTGAACGATATCCGGATAATGTCGGATGGAAAACTGGTATTGAATATCGACAAAGTACGTGAAGACAACCTGTTCGAAAAATTATATAAAGAAAAGAAACGCGAACGCCCGGTGCAGGAAAACAGAGGGGGAAGCGGACACCGCCATCAGAAACCGTTTAATAAAAACAAAAACCGCAGAAGAAGAGATCAGTAATACCTGGCGTATTCACTGATAGTGCGGCACTACCAGTAATGTATTACCTATTCCTACGTTAACCGTTCCCATTCTTCAATGAGTATTTTCAGGATAAAAGGAGGCAAGCGATTATCAGGCGAAATCACTCCACAAGGCGCAAAGAACGAAGCACTCCAAATTATATGCGCTGTATTGCTTACCGATCAGCCCGTAACAATTCAAAATATTCCCGATATCCGTGATGTCAATAAGTTAATTGAACTTGTTGGTGATTTTGGCTGTGTTGTGGAAAAACTCAACGAGCACACGTACCGGTTTACCGCGACATCAATTAATATTAATTTCCTGGAAACAGAAGAATACCGGAAAAAGGCCTCAGCGTTAAGAGGATCTGTTATGTTACTGGGACCAATCTTGGCCCGGTATGGCAAGGCCAACATACCCAAACCCGGTGGCGATAAAATTGGAAGAAGAAGACTGGACACACACTTCATAGGCTTTCAAAAGCTGGGAGCTAAGTTTAATTTTGATTCTACTGATCATCTCTTCCACATCGATGCATCGAAACTTGAAGGATGTTATATGCTGCTGGATGAGGCATCCGTAACAGGTACTGCCAATATTGTAATGGCCGCTGTTTTAGCTAAAGGAACCTCAACGCTATATAATGCCGCATGTGAGCCCTATCTCCAACAGTTATGTCTTATGCTCAATAGAATGGGTGCCCGCATTTCTGGAATAGGATCCAATCTTTTGACTATTGAAGGTGTTGATAAACTTTCAGGTACTGAGCATACCCTGCTTCCGGATATGATTGAAATTGGAAGTTTCATCGGTTTGGCTGCGATGACACAATCTGAGATCCTCATCAAGAACTGCCATATCGATATGCTGGGGATGATTCCGGATACCTTTAAGCGTATGGGTATAAAATTAGAATTCCGGGGCGATGACATTTTCATTCCCGCTCAGGATTCTTATGAAATTGAAACGTTTATTGACGGATCCATTTTAACCATTGCTCCTGATCTTATCAGTATTGTTTTAGTGGTCGCAACGCAAGCAAAAGGTTCTGTGCTTATCCATCAAAAGATGTTTGAGAGCCGCCTGTTCTTTGTTGACAAATTAATTGATATGGGTGCACAGATTATTTTGTGTGATCCACACCGCGCCAATGTTATCGGGCTGGAACGAAAACAACAATTACGTGGTATTAAAATGTCGTCACCGGACATACGCGCTGGTGTCGCATTACTTATAGCTGCGCTGTCGGCAAATGGTGTAAGTGAAATTTCAAGTATTGATCAGATTGACCGTGGCTATCAGCATATCGATACGCGCCTGAAAAAACTGGGCGCTGATATTGAGCGGATTTAAACCTCAATGGTTAATCCTATCGGGCAATGGTCTGATCCGAAATATTCATTGTAAATAGTGGCGTCTTTTACTTTTCCAATGATTCCCTTGCTGGTCAGGAAATAATCAATCCTCCACCCTACGTTTCGTGCACGGGCATTAAACATATAATTCCAATACGTATACTTTACTTCTTCGGGATGGAAATGTCTGAAGGTGTCGATAAAGCCAACATCCAGTAAATTTTGCATGCCATCAATTTCTTGCTGGGTATACCCGGAGGATTTATTGTAATTCTCTTTGGGCCGGGCAATATCAATGGGCTGATGTGCTACATTCAAATCGCCACAAATAATTACCGGTTTGCGTTTGTTCAATCCGGCAACGTATTTTCTGAATTCTTCATCCCACCTGGCGCGGTATCCCAGGCGTTTCAGTCCTTCACCGGAGTTTGGTGTATATACGGTGATCAGAAAAAACTCAGGAAACTCAGCAGTAACAACGCGTCCCTCCTGATCGTGTTCCTCAATTGCCATATCATAGGTTACTGCTATGGGTTCCCGCTTGGTTAGTATGGCCGTGCCCGAATATCCCTGGCGTGCTTTGGATGAATTGATATAACCCGTATAGCCTGGCAGAAGCTCCAGCACTTTTTTTACATCTTCCACCGAAGCCTTGGTTTCCTGAAGACAAAGCATATCAGGATCCATGGCCTTAACATCTTTTAAGAAATCTTTTTTTACAATGGAGCGGATGCCATTAACATTCCAGCAAACCAGGTTAAATGATGCCATGATAGATGGTTTTAGAGACTAAACTAAAGCAAAAGCCCTTTACCGGTTTACCAGAAAAGGGCTTGAAATTACTTATAGATGCTTATCAGGCCTTCTTTGCCTTGAATTCTTCCTTGATTTGCTCAATATCTACGTTTCTGATCACCGGTTTGAAATTTTGATTTTTCAGGGACTGGCGTCTTACTGAAGACTTCGATTTGTCTTTACGGCCCTTACGTTTTAAACGAGTTACTGACATGTCTTTAATTGTTAAAAGGAGCGCAAAAATAACGCTTTCTGCCACATAGGCAAAAAACCTTCTGAGATTATCTGAAATTATGGGAAAATTGATAGAACCCCACCGATCTATCCCCAATCGTATTAGCTTTGCCCTTGTATGGAAAAACCGTCTTTACCGAAAGGAACACGCGATTTTGGCCCGGCAGTGATGGCCAAAAGGCAGTTTATTTTAACCTGCATCCGTGAGGTGTTTCGGAAATTCGGATTTCTTCCGCTTGAAACCCCTGCCATGGAAAACCTTACCACCCTTACGGGGAAATATGGTGAGGAAGGTGACCAATTATTATTTAAAATCCTGAATAGCGGGGATTTCCTGAAAGATATTCACAACACGGCTCTTGAAGTGAGAAACTCAAAGCAATTAATATCCTGGATCGCTGAAAAAGGACTTCGGTACGACCTCACTGTGCCCTTTGCCCGGTATGTGGTCATGAACCGACATGAAATTATTCTGCCCTTTAAACGGTATCAGATTCAACCGGTTTGGCGTGCCGATCGGCCCCAAAAAGGACGCTATCGGGAATTTTACCAGTGCGATGCCGATGTAGTGGGTACTGATTCGTTGATCTGCGAGGCCGAAATCATTTTGATGATCAAGGAAGTCATGCAATCCTTGAGAGTAAAAGACTACACCATTAAAATCAATCACCGAAGTGTGCTTAATGGTATTGCCGAGGTACTTCAAACATCCGGAAAAGAAAGCGATTTGTTTGTGGCCATCGACAAGTTGGAAAAGATTGGTGAGGCAAATGTTAGGGAAGAATTAGTAGGCAAAGGTTTTTCATCTGCTCAACTTGATAGGCTGTTTAATTTGCTTTCCATTAAGGGTACTTCCGATGAAAAATTGACTGCCTTATTCGATGCCTTTCACAGTTCTCCCGCTGGGCAAAAAGGAGTACGTGACCTTCGTGAAGTTTTTCAACTGGTTAAACAGTACCATGCAACAGAAGACCATGTTGAATTTGACATTGCGCTTGCCCGTGGGCTGAGTTACTATACCGGATGTATTTTTGAAGTGAAGATA
>CAZCRJ010000168.1:0-6267 GCA_964501015.1 uncultured Roseivirgaceae bacterium
TCGAACCCGCGACCCCCAGAACCACAATCTGGTGCTCTAACCAACTGAGCTACATCCACCATTTCACTTTACCTGAGACTAAGGGCACCGGTTAAAGTACCGCAAATTTAGATACCTGCTGATAAATAACAAACGCGTACGATTTTTAATCGCGGGAGAAGGAAAGCCGCTTACCTTTTGTTGCTTCATTCACTTCACCATTCTGGTAAGCAAGGTGCCCGGAAACTACTGTATGGATTACTTTCGATCGGAAAGTGTTACCTTCAAAGGGAGACCAACCACATTTTGCCAGAATGTTTTCTGACGTAACCATCCATGGAGAATTTAAATCAACCAGAACAAGGTCAGCATAATAGCCTTCACGAATGAATCCCCGCTTTTCAACCTGGAAAAGAATGGCCGGGTTGTGCGCCATTTTTTTGGCAATCCAGTCCAGGCTCACTTTTCCATTGTGGTAAAACTCGAGCATGGCCACTAAGCTGTGCTGAATAAGCGGACCGCCCGAAGGGGCTTTAAAATAGGTCTGTTGTTTTTCTTCCAGCGTATGGGGTGCGTGATCGGTTGCGATAACATCTATCCGATCCTCGAGCAATCCGTTGAGAATAGCCTGCTGGTCAGCAGCAGTTTTTATAGCCGGATTCCATTTAATGCGTGTGCCCTGTCGCTCATAATCGGCATCATTAAACCAGAGGTGATGAATACAGGCCTCAGCAGTAATTTTTTTATCACTAAGTGGAAGACTATTATCAAATAGCGCCACTTCTTTTGCCGTAGAAATATGCAGAATGTGCAGCCGTGTACCATGCTTTTTCGCAAGGTTGATGGCAAAGGATGATGATTTATAACAAGCTTCAGTGCTCCGTATCTGGGGATGATAGCGAACGGGCATGGCCTCTCCGTATTTTGCCCTGTAGTCGGCAGTATTGGTAAGAATGGTGGCTTCATCTTCACAATGTGTGGCAATCAGAAAAGGAACGCGTGTAAAAAATCCCTCCAGTGTTTTCTCATCATCAACCAACAGGTTACCGGTGGAGGAGCCCATGAAAATTTTTAATCCGCAAACATTTCGACTATTGGTTTTCAGCACCTCTTCCAGGTTGTCATTCGAGGCACCCATAAAGAACGAATAATTGGCCAGGGAATGCTTTGCTGCAATGGCATATTTCTGTTCGAGAAGTTCCTGTGTAAATACAGGAGGAACCGTGTTCGGCATTTCCATAAAACTGGTAACTCCTCCTGCCACTGCTGCGCGCGATTCAGTATAAATGGTTGCCTTGTGTGTTAAACCCGGCTCACGGAAGTGAACCTGATCATCAATTGCGCCCGGAAACACATAGTTACCTTTAGCATCAATTACGATATCAGCATGACGGGATGAAAGATCTGTTCCTATGGCTTCAATGTATTGTCCTTTGATAAAAATATCTCCCTGAAAGACCTTGCCTTCATTGACTATATTTGCGTTTACGATCAGCGTAGAATTCATAGCGGTAAATTTACACGGGCATGGGGGCAATTGCATCTTTCGAAGACTTTAAATTAAACAAGCAATTGCTGAATGCGGTGGCCGATGCAGGGTTTATCACGCCTACAGAGGTTCAGCAAAAGTGTATCCCCATACTTATGGCCGGACAGGAGGTGATTGGCATTGCCCAAACGGGAACAGGAAAAACCGCAGCATATCTGATTCCAGTGCTGATGAAAGTGAAATACGCACAGGGTACTGAGCCACGGGCCATTATCCTGGCACCCACAAAAGAGTTGGTCATTCAAATAGCCGAACATGCCCATCAATTAGCACACTTCACCGATTTACGAATACTGGCCATATATGGTGGCGTTGGGCCGAAAACACAAATTGAGGCTATTCAAAAAGGGGTTGATATTATCGTGGCCACTCCAGGAAGGTTTACCGAGCTGTACCTGAAGAGTGAATTGCCCACAAAACAAATCAAAACACTGGTGCTGGATGAAGCTGACCGTATGATGGATATGGGATTCATGCATCAGTTGAGAAAGATTTTTGAAGTGATTCCGCGGAAGCGCCAGAACATGCTTTTTTCGGCCACGTTTAATGACCGTGTGGAAAAGCTCTCCGCTGAGTTTTTGGAATTTCCCATACGCGTAGAAATTACACCGCAGGCAACGCCTGCGCAACAGGTTAAGCAGGAAGTGTATTATGTACCCAACCTGAAAACAAAAATTAATTTTCTCGAATACCTACTGCGGGATAAGGAAGCCTTTAACCGCGTGATGATTTTTACACGCTCAAAAGAAAGTGCGAATAATGTATTTAAGTTTTTGGAAAGAAGAGGTCTCGGACCGGTGCGGGTAATCCACTCCAACAAAGGACAGAACAGCCGCATTAATGCTGTGAATGAATTTAAAGAAGGCAACCTGCGGATATTGGTTTCAACCGATGTTACTGCACGTGGTATTGATGTAACCAATGTTTCACACGTAATCAATTTTGATGTGCCGGTGGTGTATGATGATTATGTTCACCGGATTGGGCGCACGGGTCGCGCCTTTCGGGAAGGCACGGCCATAACCTTTGTTACCGATGCCGAGGTATACCACATTCAGCGGATAGAGAAACTGATCCGGGAAAAAATTACCGTGAAACGGTTACCCCAGGAAGTTGAAATTATCAAAACATCATTTGAAGAATCACAGGAAATGGCGCGAGAAATTGATCGGCAGAAACGAAGAGAAGATCCTGAATTTAAAGGAGCGTTTCACGTGAAGAAAAGGGACATGGAATAATCCTTTAATAATCAGCGTCTCAGGCAAGGCAAAAAAATAGCCAATGAATTACCAATGGCTAATTTTTTTGATAATATGCTTAACGCCTTTATCCGTTCATCGACAACAAGAATTCTTCATTGTTACGGGTACCTTTCATCTTTTGCAGCAGGAACTCCATAGCTTCAATACTATTCATGTCGCTCATGTATTTTCTTAAAATCCAGACTCTTTGTAACTCTTCTTCTTTCATCAGCAGTTCTTCGCGTCTTGTTCCGGAAGCCGGCACGTCAATAGACGGATAGACCCGCTTGTTGGAGAGCTTGCGGTCAAGTTGTAATTCCATATTACCGGTTCCCTTGAATTCTTCAAAGATTACTTCATCCATTTTTGATCCTGTTTCGATCAACGCTGTAGCGATAATGGTAAGGGATCCACCGTTTTCAATATTACGGGCTGCACCAAAAAAGCGTTTGGGTTTGTGCAAGGCATTGGCATCCACACCTCCGGAAAGAATTTTTCCTGAGGAAGGAATTACGGTGTTATAAGCACGGGCCAGACGCGTGATGGAATCCAACAGGATGACAACATCATGTCCGCATTCAACCATACGTTTGGCTTTTTCCAATACAATGCTGGCCACCTTAACATGGCGGTCAGCCTGTTCATCAAAGGTGGAGGCAATAACTTCTGCCTTTACGCTTCGCGCCATATCCGTTACCTCTTCAGGTCGTTCATCGATCAGTAATACCAGTAGGTACACTTCAGGATGGTTCTCTGCAATGGCATTGGCAATGTTTTTCAATAGAACCGTTTTACCAGTTTTCGGTTGTGCAACGATCATCCCGCGCTGTCCCTTGCCTATTGGGGCAAACAGGTCCAGAATACGGGTTGACATATTATCAGACTTAGTGCTGAGCCTCAGTTTCTCTTCAGGAAAAAGCGGAGTAAGGTACTCAAAGGCAACACGGTCGCGGATTTCTTCGGTTGTTTTTCCGTTAACGGATTCCACCTTTAGTAGGGCAAAATATTTCTCCCCTTCTTTAGGAGGCCGGATGGTGCCTTTTACGGTATCTCCCGTCTTTAGTCCAAATAATTTGATTTGGGAGGGCGAAACATAAATATCATCTGGACTGGCCAGGTAGTTGTAATCCGAAGAACGCAGGAAGCCATAGCCATCCTGCATAATTTCCAGAACGCCCTCGTTGGCAATTACGCCATCAAAATCACGGATGCTGGGCTTGTTAACCTGAGGTCGCTCTTCGCGTTCCTCCCGTCTCTCCTCTCTTTTTTCATCCCGTCTTTCGTCACGCCTTTCTTCCCTCACCTTGGGTTGTGGTCGTTCCCGTTCTCTTTCTTTCACCGGGGCGGGGGCAGTTTCTTGCTCAATACCGGGCGATGGGATAGTAGAATTAAAGTCGACATTAATTGATCCGAGTAAATCATCTGTTGACAAATCCTCCACAGGCTTTTGTATGGCAGTAACGTTTTCACGCTTTCGCGGACGTACCGGCCGGGCTTCTTCTGTAAGAGGCGCTGGTTTGCTTCCGGGGGCTTCCCCGGTTATCGCTTGCTGGTCCAGGATCTTATAAACCAGGTCTTGTTTTGAAAGTTTTTTAGCGTTTTTAACGCCCATTGTTTCCGCAATTTCTTTCAATTCGGAAAGTAATCTGACATTCAGCTCGTCAATTGTGTACATGTTAAAAAATGAATAGTGTTGTTTTGTTGAAGTAATCGTTTGTGTGGGTCATTAATCAGAAGGGGTTCTGAATCGCTGTACAATAAAAACTCAAGGTCTTTTTAAAAATCAGTAAGGTATGTGGTGTATATGGTAAAGGGCATTAGAAAATTGCCCGATGACGTTGCAAGTATAGGTCAAAATTGATTACAAACAAAAACCCCATAAGAATTTGTTCGGTATAAAACCCTGAAGGTTCGTTCAAAAACCTAATTTTGCACCACACTGTGCCTCATGGAATTTCTATCGGGTGCAGGCCATTGAATTCTATAGTAACTCAGAAACGGAAATAACCATGCTACAGGTATCTTCAATACGGGAACAACGCACAGCCATGCTGGAAGGACTGGCCAAAAGAGGAATAAAGGATGCGGCAGCGTTAGTGGATAAGGCTATTCAGTTGGATCAATTGCGCAGAGATACGCAGCGGCAGGCCGATGACCTTAAAGCCACCTCAAACACGGAATCCAAACGAATTGGAGAGTTAATGAAGTCAGGGAAAGCAGAGGAGGCAACGACCTTACGCGCGAACATCGCCCAAGGAAAGGAACAACTGAAGGCACTAGAAGATGCGCTTAGTGCCTATGAGGAGGAACTAAAACAACATTTGTACAAGATACCCAATGTGCCTGCCCTAAACGTTCCGGCAGGTGTTGGGGCTGATGATAACCTGAACGTACATGAACATGGCCAGATTCCCCAACTTGGCCCTGATGCCCTCCCACACTGGGAGCTGATTAAGAAATATGACATTATTGATTTTGACCTTGGAATAAAAATTACAGGAGCCGGGTTCCCGGTGTATAAAGGAAAAGGCGCGAAACTTCAGCGTGCTTTAATTAGCTTCTTTTTGGATGAAGCCGAGAAGGCTGGTTACCGGGAAATGATGCCACCGATTATGGTCAATGAGGCTTCCGGGTACGGAACCGGGCAGCTACCCGATAAGGAGGGGCAAATGTATCATGCGGTGCTCGATAATCTTTTCCTTATTCCAACGGCAGAGGTGCCGATTACCAACCTGTATCGGGATGTTATTCTGAGCGATGAAGAACTGCCCATTAAGAACGTTGGGTACACACCATGTTTCCGCAGAGAAGCGGGAAGTTGGGGTGCGCATGTACGCGGTCTTAACCGTTTGCACCAGTTTGATAAAGTTGAGATTGTACAGATCCGTAAAGCGGAAGAATCGTACCAGGCACTGGATGAAATGTGTTCGTATGTGCAGGGCTTACTGGAAAAGCTGGAATTGCCGTACCGAAAATTATTATTGTGCGGAGGCGACATGGGCTTTAATTCCGCCATGACCTACGACATGGAAGTGTATTCTGCAGCACAACAACGCTGGCTGGAAGTAAGCTCTGTTAGTAATTTTGAAGCATTTCAGGCTAACCGGTTGAAACTTCGCTACAAGAACAAAGAGGGTAAAATGCAGTTGCTGCATACTTTGAATGGAAGTGCATTGGCGCTACCAAGAATTGTAGCAGGAATTTTGGAAAACAATCAAACACCCGAGGGCATTCGTGTACCCAAGGTACTGGTTCCATACACTAAATTTGACATGATCAATTAGTCACGGGCTTGGATCTTTTGAAGAGTGTGTAAAGCATAACCAAACTAAGCACACCAATCATGATTAGCGCACTAGTGGTAAGAAGCTCATAGCTACTTTCTTTCCAGCGAATAAAAATGCCAAGCAATGCCCAGAGCAAAACGGCTGCGAAGGCCGGCTTTGAAAAGCGAACGGTGATCACTACCGCCAAAAGCGTGGCAATGCTCATCAGTAT
>CAZCRJ010000169.1:0-6232 GCA_964501015.1 uncultured Roseivirgaceae bacterium
GATGAGCGGATGTATTCTGGTTGTGTTGTATTTCCAAGAGTCTGCTGCAATGGAAGGCGCCTATGGTCTGGCCATTACCATCGATATGCTGATGACCACCTCACTGCTGGTGTATTATTTTTCACTTTCCCGAAAATCTACCATTCGGGCTATCGGTCTGGCCGTGCTTTTCTTTTCGCTTGAGATCATGTTCCTCATCTCTAACCTGAGCAAGTTCAGTCATGGTGGATGGTTTGCGTTCATTATTGCCGGTGCATTGTTCCTGGTATTGTTCGTTCAGTTACGTGCAAGAAGGTTGCGCACCCGGCATACGGAGTTTGTAGACCTGAAGCATTATGTGGAGATGATCAAAGACCTGCAGGCGGATGAAACGATTCCCAAAGAAGCCACCAACCTTGTGTTTCTGGCGGTGGCCGATAGTAAACGCTACATCGATTCCAACATTATCTACTCCATTTTCCGCAAACGACCCAAGCGCGCGGATGTATACTGGTTTCTGCACATTGATACGGTTGACAGTCCGTATACCAGTAAATATTCAGTAGATACCATTATTCCGAAAAAATGTTTTTTTGTTCGGATAAAACTTGGGTTCAAAGCCGACCATCGTATCAATTTACTCTTCAACAAGATTGTACATGAGATGGCCGACTCCGGTGAAATAGAATTGATAAGCCCCTACCCTTCGTTGCATAAGTACAGCCAAACGGCAGATTTCAAATTTGTTATTATCCAATCGTGGGCATCACCCGACAGTGAGATCTCCAACTTCGACCGGCTGATCATTCAAGGCTACAGGATGCTGAAGAAATTCAGCCTTTCCACCGAGGCACACTACGGAATTGAAGCGGCTAACCTGGAGATTGAAAAAGCACCCATTCAGGTTGGGCCACCTGCCTTGGTAAAGATTAAACGCGACCGGGACGACTAACTGCATCTTCGCCCGATACCGGACATCTTTGTTCAGTATTGATCGTTTCGCCATGCACTAATTGCCCATTTCAGTGCTTATAGTGAGTTTCTTCCTTGGCAAGGAATTCGTATAGAGAAGTTCAAACAGCCTGAATCATGCTAAAGAACTATTTCTCCATTGCCCTCAGGAATCTCATTAAACACAAGGTTTTTTCGGCCATCAATATTTTCGGGTTGGCCGTGGGGATTGCCTGTTGCGTTGTGTTGTCGCTCTATATCAAAGATGAGCTCAGTTACGAAAAACATTTCGAAGACCACGAGCGCATCTATCGGCTATACTCTGTTTTCACAAAAGATGGAACTTCTGAATCCTTTCCCCGTACCTCTCCCCCGGTTGCACTCGCGCTGGCAGAAGAATTTCCGGAGATTGAATCAGCTACCCGTATTGTAAGTCCGCCTGAAGTTGAACAGCATTTGTTGCGCTATAATGAAAAGGTATTCTATGAGAAAACGGGATTTCTTGTTGACTCCACTTTCTTCGATATCTTTTCCTACTCCTTTAAAGAAGGCGACCGGTTTACAGCGCTGGATGGTCCCTCCTCTGTAGTGCTTTCCGCTGATGTTGCAGCCAAGATTTTCGGCAGCCAATCGCCATTGGATGAACTCATTATTATTAACAGCGGCCAGTCGACTGATACGTTTCGCATTACCGGTGTGCTGGAGCCTTTCACCAAACCATCGCATGTCAATGCCGATTTTTACATGAGCATGAACAGCCAGGGCTGGGGGGAATACATTAGTTCTATCACCACCTGGGCATGGCAGAATTTTATTGTGAGTTATGTAAAACTGAAACCACTCACATCGCCTAAAACAGTAGAAGAAAAAATTCCTGCCCTGATGGAACTTCATGCCGGCACTGACTTGAAACAATCCGGGGTTCAAAAAGATACATACCTACAGGGCATCGATGACATTCACCTGTATACGGATTTTAAAAACAGTTACGGCATGGATGAGTCCGGTAACATCACGTATGTATACATCCTGGTTTCGATCGGTATTTTTATTTTACTGATCGCCTGCATCAACTTCATGAACCTTACTACGGCAAAGGCCTCGCAACGGGCAGGTGAAGTTGGGGTACGGAAGTCGTTAGGCGCTACCCGTCAAAACCTGATCCGGCAATTTCTTGGCGAATCTATGACTATTGTTTTTGCTGCGATGGTTTTGGCCATTGGCCTGGTTCAGGTTATACTTCCCCTGTTCAATGAAGTAACTCAGAAACAACTTTCTATTAATGCTGGTAATGTTGGGTACATACTCAGTGCCCTGCTGATTATTGGACTAATTACCGGTGTGATTGCGGGAAGTTACCCTGCCTTCTTCCTGTCCTCTTTTCAGCCGGCCATCGTATTAAAAAATAAACGGTTAAGTGGAGGTGGCTCCAATTTCCTCAGAAAAGGTTTGGTAGTTTTTCAGTTTGTGATATCCATTACACTCATCGCTTCCATTGTGATCATCCAGCGCCAGCTTACGTTTATACAAAGCAAGCCTTTGGGCTTTTCTCCGGAATACCGAATTATGCTTCCCTTACGTACCGATGAAGCCAAAAAGCAATACCTGGCATTGAAAAATTCCATTTCGCAATTGACTGGTGTTGAAAAGGTTTCCGCTACCCGAAGTCTACCCTCCACACCGATGTTGAGCGATTTTGCTGTCTATCCGCAAGGCTCCTCCATGGACAGGGGCATACTGCACCGTAACACTATTGTTGATGAAGGTTACTTTGATGTATTGAACATTAAACTACTTGCAGGCCGTTCCCTTATTTTCGAAACCGACAGTTTTGCCTGGCAAAATACAAACCGCAGAATACTGGTAAACAAGGCAAGCCTTGACGTCTTTCAGATTCCACTGGAAGAGGCCGTGGGGTCCATGCTGCTGATGCAATGGCAAGGAAATACATACCGGCATGAAATAATGGGCGTGGTTGACGACTTTCATCAATTCTCCCTGCATCAGGCCATCAGCCCGTTGTTGTTTTATATTCCCTCTAATCGTGAAAGCTATAATTTCCTTGTGGCCTCGGTAAAGAAGGAAAATTATGCTGCTGTAATCAGTCAGCTGGAAGGTAAATGGAAAGAACTAATTCATACCACACCTTTTGAAGTAGACTTTTTATCTGACAGTGTAAAGCGGCAATACCAGGATGATGAGCGTATCTCGACCATCATCACCGCATTTACCATTCTGGCCATCCTCATTTCCTGTTTAGGACTGTACGGGTTATCCGTTTATGTAGCGGAACGAAAAGTGAAAGAGATTGGCATTCGAAAGGTAATGGGTGGTTCGGTAAGCAGTATTGTCACCTTGTTATCAAAAGAATTTATTAAGCTGGTGCTTATTGCCTTGCTGCTGGCAGCGCCTATCGGATATTATGCCATGGAGAAATGGCTGGAAAGTTTCGCGTTCAAAACAGAATTAAGTGTAATGGTCTTTCTCATAACCGGTGGCATCACGTTGGTCATTGCCTGGCTCACCATTGGTTTTGAATCGGTTAAGGCAGCCCTCGCTAACCCGGTTAAGTCATTACGCAGTGAATAAAAAATAAAGTAAGTGTAACCGTCTTCAACAGGCAAAGAAAGAACAGAAAATATGCTCGTGAATTATTTTAAAATCGCCCTTCGAAATGTAGCACGATATAAGTCGTTCAGCATCATTAACATCCTTGGCCTTACGCTTGGGCTTACTGCATTCCTGGCCATAACCCTTTATGTTGTGGATGAGTTTTCGTACGATCGGTATCATGAGAACAGCGACCGTATTTACCGTGCCGTGCTCGCAGCTGATTTTGACGGTCAAACCAACAAATGGGGGGCAGCTCCGAATAAGCTAGTGCCCACTGCCCTTACCGATATTCCGGAAGTAGAAAAAGCAGCCCGTTACTTTCATCATAATTTTGGCGACCTGGCCTTTATCAGCACCGAAACGGAAAAATTCTCGGAGACGAATCTCTTTTTTGCTGACCCGGCATTGTTCGACATTTTCACCATTCCTTTCGTGAAGGGCGATGCGTCCAGCGCGTTGGTACGCCCCGGCACCGTGGTATTGAGTGAACAGGCGGTGACCAAATATTTTGGTAACGCTGACCCGATCGGTAAACTGCTCACCATAAACAATTCACAGCCTCTTGAAGTAACCGGTGTCTACAAAAATTTTCCGCCCGCCTCATCGCTGCAGGCTAACATGATTGCTTCCTTTTCTTCCAACTGGTTCGGTGAGGAAAGAAATCAAAGTTGGGGAAATGCCAGCTTCGACTCCTACTTTCTGTTGCGGGAAGATGCCACCCAACAGGCAGTGAATGAAAAAATTAACGCGTTGCTCAAAAGGCATATTCCGGAAGAAGATCAATGGTTTAGTATTTCCCTTCAGGCCCTTACCGATATGCGGTTGAAGTCCGGTGATTTGAATGCCTCCTTCGACAGGCGGCCCTATGGCGATTACGGGCAGGTGAAAATTCTCAGCGCGCTGGCCATCATCATTTTGCTGATTGCTGCGGTGAATTACATGAACCTTACCACGGCACAATCACAACGAAGAAATAAAGAAGTGGGCATTTCCAAAACACTGGGCGCAACCTATGCCCACCTCAGTGGAAAGTTTTTCTTTGAAGCCTTCCTGTATATACTCATTGCCATGATCATCAGCCTTATTGTGTTTACCATGTTCCTGCCGGTGTATAGTTCACTAACGGGTAAACTAATTACCATGTCCTTTGTGAGCACAGGCTGGTTTTGGATTGGGTTTGCCGCTCTGGCCATTTTGCTAACAATAACTTCAGGATCCTACCCGGCATGGTACCTGTCGTCTTTTTCGCCAAAGGCTGCTATTCAGCGAACAGCCTCTTCCGGCAGCCAGGTGATGATTCGGAAAGGACTGGTGGTTGTTCAGTTTGCAGTGTCAATGATTTTGATTGTGAGCACACTGGTGTTCTACCGGCAGATGCAGTACATCCAGCAGAAAAAATTAGGGTATGAACCAGAGCAGGTATTGGCCATCATGACCACTGCAGCCAAGGATGGCACACAGATTCAGTCTTTAAAAACCGAATACGAAAACCTGAGTGAAGTTGTATCTGTTGCCCGCACACAATCGTTTCCCGGCAAGGGAACCAGCATGCGCAATATTGTACGCGAAGGCGCGGAAGGAGATGGTGCCCCGCTGCTGACGAATCGCGCTACACCAGAAATATTGGACGTGATGAACATCAAACTGTTAGCCGGAAAAACCTTGCCTTCAACAAAAGACCCGGGCGATACTACCATTCAGGTTGTGCTTAACAAGGCCGGAGTAGACTACCTGGGTCTTACCCCGGAAGAAGCCATCGGAAAGTGGGTGAATATACAGGGCTTTTATGGCGCCACTGAAGTTGTTGGCGTAATGGATGACTTTCATTTCACTTCCCTTCACCAAAAAATCGGTGCCTTTTGTTTTCACAATTCATTCCGCACGGAAGGGTACAATTACCTGCTGGTAAACGTGAATACGACCAACCTTACGTCCACCGTACAACACCTGGAATCTATCTTTAAGAAAACCATTGCCTCACCTTTTGAGTACACTTTCCTCGACCAGCACCTCAACAGTCTTTACCGTTCAGAGCAAAACCTGGCGCAGGTTGTACTGCTTTTTTCAGGACTGGCAATTATCATAGCCTGCCTTGGCCTGTATGCTTTAGCTGCTTTTATGGCCGAACAACGTACCAAAGAAATTGGCATACGAAAAGTATTGGGGGCATCTGTTCCTCAACTGGTAGCGTTGTTATCCAGGGAATTTATGCTGCTGGTGATCATTGCCATTGGTATTGGTATACCGGTTGGGTATTACATAATGGATCAGTGGTTACAGGGCTTTGCCTATAAAACAACCATCACTCTATGGGTATTTGTTCTGGCTGCATTACTAAGTGTTGGGATTGCCTGGCTTACGGTAAGTTTTGAATCTATAAAGGCCTCGCTGGCAAACCCGACCAAATCATTACGAAACGAATAATCAACCTTTAGACACAATCGCTGCATGTTAAAAAGTTATCTTCGCATTGCCATTCGAAATCTGCTGAAGCAAAATGGATATTCCATCATTAAAATTGCAGGTCTGGCCTTCGGGCTTGCAGCCTCATTGGTAATTTATTTGTTTGTGCAGGAGGATTTGTCGTACGATACCTTTCATAAAAATTACAGAAACATTGTACGCGTACTCACCATCGACAGTGCGGAGGGTGTGAGCAGCAAATTGGTGGGCGTAACACAACCTGCGT
>CAZCRJ010000170.1:0-6213 GCA_964501015.1 uncultured Roseivirgaceae bacterium
TATCCATGTGTCTGACCAAGTTTATTGGGTGGCATACTTCTGCTTTCTTCAGCCTTGTGTAAATATCTTCCTTCTGTGTTGGTTTGGTAGTAATACAATAGAACATCAGGAGCGGGAGTTTTCCCATCAATTTGGTAAACAACTCCTGTCAATAGAATTTTTTGTCCGGTTAGCTCCCACCCTGCACTGGTGTCAGCAGAACTAATTGTTTTGGGTATGCCATAATATGTAAATTCACTATTTTCAAAGGCACCCCCAACCGATTGGCGTTTGTCAGTAGTTTTACTACTCTCTTTTGTCTGTCCGTTACAGCTCGTTAAAAAGTTGCAAAGAATAGCAATAAGTCCAATTTGATAAAGTTTTTTCATATTCATCATTGTCAGTTAGATTTGCGTCTAACGGTTGATTCACACCTTATTTCATTACATACGGCATTTTTCTGCTAGCCTGTCTCATTAGTTGGTCCACTAAACGCGAAGGACTGCTTCCTACACTACCCGACAACTTATTCTCATAATTCCATATCAGCTTTTCATTTTCACAATCGCTGATGCTTACTATTGCCCGCACTTCATTTGTGGAACCCCAAACACCTATCAAAACTCCAACTGCCACTGCCGCTCCTTCTGACATCGGTTTATATAATCCAAAAGTAGAGGACATAATTCCATCTACACCCAATACTTCACATAATTCAGCATTAGTAAGTGGATTGTCGGGATACCCTGCCTTTTTCAGTTTCGCATTTGTTGTTTCAATCTCCTGAATCTCCTTTGTTAGTTTACCTTGCATTTTTCTTTTTAACATCCAGGAGTAGATTTCATATTGGAAATAAAGCGCTTCCGTATTTTGCTTTGCTTTCATTGCTTCAGCATAAACTTTTCGATTAGCATCAATAGTCAATGATGACGGCAATATCGCAATTGTCTGGTGTTTCTTTGCCAATGCTTTTGCATCCGGACTATAAAATATTTTAGCACACGATGACAACAGAATACCTGTTACTCCAATTACTGCAAGTGGTAGAATTAATCTCATGGTATACCTATTCTGATTGTTAATGGAATGTTCGCTCAAGGTAATGATGTATTGTTAAGTCATAACCTGATAGTCTAAATCTACACAAAATTAATTTCCCTAACTTCTACCGTCCGGCTTTAGTTGGCTTTTGAAAATATGTCTTGCACCACAGAGATTCGAAGAGTTTTTTCTCTGTGGTGTTCTGTGTTCTCTGTGGTTAATTCTCACAAGATTATTCTTAGTCATTTAACGCAATAAAGGTCTCAGGTGTAAGAACAGCAATGGTAGCTTTTTTAAAGTCTTTGATGTTTCTCGTGATAATAGTTTTTAGATTGTTTTCAATTGCGCAAGAATACTGGATAGCATCCTCAAAGTCATTAAAGTCAGAAGCTATTGCTATATCTATCGTTTTACTATCAACTGGTAATACACTTACAAGAGTTTTAAATTTTCCAATTAGTTGTCTGGAATGTACCGAAGAGTACTGTGATCTGAGAACAAAATCTATGTTTGAAAACGAGAGTGAGGAAACATAGATTTTTACCTTTTTTTTGTCAGCAAGCGAAAACAAAATCTCTGCCGTTCTATTGAAAGGTTTTCGTCCCGATAACAAGTCTAGACATACATCTGTATCAACAAATACTTTTGTCATGTTATTTCGAGTATTTGCTAACTACGTGCTTTTTGTATTCCTTTTTATAGTCTAATTTCTTTGGCACGTCAATTACTCCGGACAAACTTTTTACTAGTGGAGTAATATCATGAGTGTCTTCCGGATCAACAAGTTTTCCGAGATACGATTCAATTAATTTAGAAAGGCTAATATTCTTGGCTTTTGCATAGCGTTTCGCTTGTTCGATTATCGAATTGTCCAGTTTCAACGTCAGTTTAGTATCCATGATGGTTAGTTATACGTACAAATATAGTAGAATAGTACGTAAGAATCAATTTGGGTCTAACCGCTTAACGAAGTCAGCGATTTCGATCTGTGCTGCTAAGCGTCCGTGCTTTTATTCCGTTTTATGAACTTCCGATTCAATTTCAATCATTAATTCAGGCAACGCCAATTCCTTTATACCAAGCCAGGAACCAGTTGGAAATTGTTTGGTATAAATTTCGTTTCAATACGCTGCGTTAGCGGTTCAGGCTTTTTATCCAGTCGCTGTAGGTCATTTCAAATTTTGTTTCTCCCATTCCGTGTGTTCCCACTACTTTCCAGCCAGCCTTCAAATAAAACGTTTCAGCTCGTGTATTCGGGTCAGTGCCAAGCCACACTTTTTCTTTCGTCTGTCTAAAATACCAGTCAAGCATGATGTCGTGCAATTGCCTTCCGATACCCTGCCTATCAAAATCAGGATGAACAAACAAGGCCCAAATATTATTGTCCTTTAAGTCTGCAATCGAAAATCCAATAATCGTATTGTCTATTTCACAAACCCAGCCCTTGCCCCGCTCTGTTAAATAAATGATACAGTCTTCTTCAGTTACAAGATTTGGATCGGATAGTACGTTTTCTTTCACAGCATTTCTTACCACTCGAATCTGTGCAATGTCCTCAATAGTTGCTTCTCTTATGGTCATGGTGTATTCCTTTTTTTCACTTTAAAAATTCCCATCTAAGGCTGGTTACTTAGATTGTTCATTGTCACGATGAGCAGAAATATCATAATTTCAGTTTCATTCCTTCGTGTGTGGCAACAAAACCAATTGCTTCATAAAATTTAATTGCGTCTGGTCGTTGCTTGTCTGATGTAAGTTGCACCATAGTACAACCCTTTTGTTTTGCTCGTTCAATAATATAGTCAAAGACTTTTTTCCCAATTCCCTTTCCACGATAATTTGAATGTGTTCTTACGGCTTCTATCTGAGCTCTAAGTCCACCTTGATGGGTTAAGTATTGAATAAATGTTAACTGAAAAGTCCCAACCTTTTCGCCATTCATTTCAACAATTGTCAGTTCTTGATGGGGGTCGTTGGTGATGTTTTCAAATGCCCTTAAATACTTTTCCGAAAGTATAGGTTCAAACTTTTCTCTTGTTGCCCCAAGAGTGTCGTCCGACAGCATTCTTACAATGTCCATTAGGTCGTCTGCCTGGGCAAGTCTAAATTTCAGGTCGATGTGAAATACCGGACGTTGGATTATATGGTCTTCTTTAAAACTTGGTGTTTCCATTTTCTAAAATGATTAATGAATAGAGAAAGATAAAAATGATATGCATAGTAAAGTGCGATTAACTATATATGTGTTAATCTACGTCAGCAGTGATCAATACCCTTGCGCGTTGAGCGATCAATTCTTTATAGGCTTTTTGCCGATCTGGTTCCAGAAAAGAGCTTTCTATTAATGGAATGGCTTCCTGCAACCATTTTTCCAGTCTTTTATATACAGCAGTTATTTGTTTATCATTTAATTTTAATACCGATCCTAATCGGTCAAAATATCCCTTGTTGAAGTTTTCTTTTTTACCACCCAGCATCAAGGCCAAATCCTCCTTATCCTTCGGTATTACCATTTTTACATTTAAAAGGTCGTAGAAAGGGGCCAGCACCCAACCCATTTCGGATAAGAACATCGAATAGTTTTTCAAGTGCATATCATTATTTCCAATGATGTAGTTGAAGATTGTTGATTCAAAAAATCGCAACTTGTCCAACAAGGTGTTTACCGATAAATCTCCAATAGTTTTTCCAAGTGTTTCCATTGTGCCCTTGTATTTATCCTCCAGTTCAAGAATTTGCAAAAAATCGATCATGTGATTTTTGGATCCATCCGGATTGCGATCAATGCGTTTGGTGATGAAACATAATTCACCTGACGCTAAACGAATCATGTTTACAGGCACAATGTCTATTTTGAACAATTCGGCCAGCTTCATGGAAAGGTGCTCGTTTTCGGGCATCTGCGGATAAGCAGCATTTTGCGGTTTCAAAATGTAATTGCCTTCCAAAGCATCCATGATTGTCAATCGCCCCTGATGGCCATTTTCCAATGCTGTTTTTATCCATCCTAACGATAGTTTTGGCTGAACACCAGGAACCGTTATGGATTGCATTGCGGCCTCTTTCGCCAATTTTTCCATCTCTGATAAACGATAGGGCAAAAGCGGAGCATGATTGGTTCCAAAAAATGCCTTGTTGCACTTTGCATGATAGTCCACCTGATGTTCATCCAACTCCTTGTAACAATACAGGCATTTACGCATTGGCTTCAGGAGTTACAGGGTGAACACTTACAGCACCAATAGCATTTTGACAACAGGCAAGCAGAAGGCCCATTCGATCATTCTTATTAATTTTCCAGCTTTCAGTTGCAATATTCAGTAGCCATCCTTCCGGAATTAGTCCATCGAAAAACGGGAATAGTCTTTTGCTTCTGTATGGCCTTGTAGATACCGGCATTTGAAAGGTGATGAATTGGTTCGGGTAGGTTTGGACATACTTTTCGTCATATACAAACAGATATTCTCCAGAATCTTCTTCCGTTAGAAGACCTGCCTGTATGGAGTTGTATTTAACTATTCCTTGACGCATGGTTTTCATTTATTGGACCTAGAACATGGCCAAACATGTGTAGTACTTGATTGACCTTTGACAAGCTGAGGTTTTCTTTACCCTGTTCAATCTTTCTGATAACGGTAAGCGCCACCCCTGCCTTTTCAGCAAATTCTTCCTGGGTTAAGCCCAATTGCTTTCTTCTGGTTTTCACAAAGTCTGATAACTCACTCATGCTATATGTATTTGCATACAAAAATAGCAAATATAATTTTATTATATGCATTTGCGTATAAATACTTACTTTATCTTAAATCTATATGTAATTAGATATAATTATCTAAAGTAACAGGCCTTATAAAACTGTTGAGAATTATTTTAAAAGGGGGCAACAAGTCCCGGAATGGGTGGGTCAGACTTCCCGGAATAATCACGTTTGTTGTTTGCGGTGTCGTTCGTTGCCTAACTGCTAACGTTTTGGCGCTTCGCGTAGTGGCGGATTTCGGAGCACAAAACTGTCAACCAGAACTGAACTTGATACGAAGCACAAAACTTCATTTAAGCACGTCACCGCCAATTTCTTAAACACGCTGTTACCGGCTGGTTTACTGTCTTTGGTCATTGTCATTACATCCAATATCTGTTTTGTAAATAAGTTGACCAAGCAAGTGTGTCCTCGCAAACTTTGGCTGCTGAAATAAAATCTTTTGGGTCAACTGCATTGTATTGGTCAGGCGATTTTAAAAGTCCTGTCCAAGTGTCGTGAAGCTCTGAACCGTCAAGTTTACCTGCTGCTGTGTTTACATTTTTCAAGTCCGTGTTTGCAGTCGGGATAAGATGCAAGTGCATATAACTCGTTGCTCCGCATTCTTTTGCTTTTGTCATTTCGTTTGCAAGAAGTGTTTGTCGCATTAGTTGGTAATACGGCTCTGTAAAAAGTCCTTCAATACTAGTTATCCTGAACGGACAGTCGCTTTGCTCTAAAAGTGGTCGGTAAATTTTAATTCTTGTTTGTCCGCTGTCGCCCTCTGCTTTAGATGGTTGGCTTTTATACTGCTCAACATATTTCCACTCAATGAAGAAAAGTTTGCGTTGTCCGTTTTCCATCTCTGCAAGCATAACCGCATCAACTGAAGTTGAATTTGCGCCACGAGAATGTTGTTTCTCTCCGAGATAATTTTTTGCTCCGATTACCTCAAAGTCAACATAACCACTTTCGGGAACTCCATTGTCCATCCTTAATGCAAACTTTACTTTTTTGTCAACCGATTGAAGAATTGCAGTTGCAATGTCGTGTCGTTGTCGCACGAAGTAGAGATGATTGATACAAGCAATTTGTGATGAAAGTAAATGTCCTGTCGGCTCATTGCCGCTGTCCCAAAATGCAATGTTGTTGCGGTTGAAATAAGCAATAGCGTCCTCTCTAACACCTGCCCAAATATTTAATGCAGGTTCTTTCAGCACAAACTCTCGTTCAGATTTTTTGAATACGCCTCCTCCAGGGTCTTTGAAAATGCCGTCCCGAAGTCCGATTGCTTTTTGTCTTTGTGTTTCTAAAAAACTCATTTGTCAATTTTTAGTTGTCGCTTACTCTGGTCGGTTTTCAGCAGTCCGCGTTTGTGTTGGCACGGTCGTCAAAACTTGCCGGTAACGGTTTCGGGCTTGGCGAAGGTGGCGATTTTCACCACAAATGTTGATGCG